>DATFBJ010000339.1:0-2389 GCA_035253885.1 Nitrososphaeraceae archaeon | reverse complement strand
ATCTTTAGAATCAAAAAACCCAAAATTTTGGAAGATATATAGTAAGCCCTAGAAAAAACTACGGGCCCGTCGGGAGTTGAATAGTCATGGTTTCAATGTTCAATCAATATTAATTGAATTCATAAATTTATTTCCAGAAAGTAAAAAAGAAATGAGTAAATTCATTTTACTTTTCGGAACTTGACTTGTAGAGATTATATAGTAGTAATTACCTAAAGCAATTATAATATATGTTCTATTGCTCTAAAGGAAAATTATAGTTTTTTATTTATTATTCTATATTTTACTATCGTTAAAAGAATTATATTAAATTATTAATAAGAATATTGTATTAGATTAATTTGTGATAGTTTATTTGTTAAACATTTTACTTGTAGATGATGATAAAGATACTTTAAGATTAGTTCAGAAATACTTTGAGAAGAAAGGAGCACATGTTAGTGCATATTCAAATCCTTTGTTAGCATTACAAAATTTTATGGAAAATAATAAACATAGCGATAATAGTTATTATGATTTAGTTATTAGTGATATAAGAATGCCTGAAATGAATGGAATAGAATTAGCATCAATAATAAGAAAAATGGATCAGGATATACCAATTATACTTATGACTGCTTCTAGTATAGCAAACATTGATAAGTCTATTCTTAAAATATTAAATATAGAAGATATCTTTACTAAACCGATAAAACTGAAAGACTTACTAGAAAAAATAAATACTGTTAAACAACAAATTATAGTAAAGTAGAAAAATTAGTAAAGTCATAGTCTGGACCTATTTAAAAAAAGACACAAGATCATTTGACAGTTCAGACTATGATTATAATAATTTTAATAGATAATAATGACCAGTTAATTTTGTTCACTGACTCTTAAATATTTTATAATAAAAAGAATGTTGCACTATCCACACAAATAGAAATCCGACTCTATTTGGCTTCATATTTCATTTTTGATCCAATAAAATCAATATATAAAATTTAAGGCTAATGTTCTTAATTGGTCACTGTTAGGATAATTCTATTCTAATGACTAGGATAATTACTTTCTATCTCATTTTTTTCCTCATATTGAATATGAAGTTTTGAAACTTTAACTTCTTTATTTAAATTATATCGTTTTACTATAGACTTTAAGAGATTAAACATCCAAGGTTGTGACGAAGGAGATAAATATATTGTCTCAATCAACATATCAATATTTACATCAATATTTTTTCCATCAGTATTTAAATAATCATTATAATATTCTGGTTTGGGATCAATATATGTTAAAAATCTTAATTCACGTTCTTCTTTAAAGAAGATTGGTTTATGAATAAATGGAAATAAAATATTTCCATCTGGCATCCCATCTTCAAAATAGTCTATATAATTAACAGGCCCTCCAAATATTATTTCAGGACTTTTATCAAAACTCTTTATTACTCTACCAAAAGTTGATTGGATTGCAATACCATTCTGACCAGCATAATAGTTCCATAGTAAATTTGATTCATGATCATTTATATGCCAACAACTTATGAAAACGCATTCCTTTTGTAACTTGTTATAGTATTTGTTATCTTTGAAGATTTTACAAATAGTATCGTTAGGTTTTTTATCTTTATAAATGATTTTGTTCCTTTCTCCTTTTGCATAAGTGTATTCACCTTCATATTTCGAGCCTAATTTAGTAGATTTTGGAAAAAATAAGGTGTGATATTCTAATAAAGCCATTAATTCTGGAAAATCCATGAAACGCCATATTTTAGAATCATTTGATACAAGTTCTTTAAAAAGTTGAGGATGTTTTTGATAAGGCAATAGAATATTTTAATCAATTAGGCCTTTATTTTTTTTCTGATCCTAAAAGTTAAAAAGTATAAATACTTGACATGAATTTTAGTTTTTGAAAAATTACTATTATTATAATATGTTATAAATATAATTGATTAATAGCATCAATTAATATTCAATTAAACCAATTAGCATGTAAAATGAGACTTTGTTTACTGATTTTTAAATATTTCAATAATTTATGTAATCAGACCTATTCCAGTACACCAAAGTAGTCATAGTCTCCTCTATTGTTATGAATAATTCCTTAGAGGGCTATGGCTTTTGATATTATTAGTTCTGTTAGTACAAAATTCTAAATAATATTCTAAATCAACTACTACAATAATTAATCAGAGAATTTCTCTTTTTCTTTCTTAATTAAAGGCATAATTTTTTCCATTATTACTTTATCAAAATTTTTTTCCTCGAAATCCATAGTTAAAAGCAAATAATAATTTTCATTTATTGGAATTGTAGAACGACTCAAATTTTCATATCTTCCAAAAGTATATCTTAATTTTCCTATTTTTGGCTCATATTTTTTTCTCATTTTATGTCTGGTTATT
>DATFBJ010000338.1:0-5618 GCA_035253885.1 Nitrososphaeraceae archaeon | reverse complement strand
CCGAAAAAAAATAAATAATATTTTTTTAATATTTATTTTTTAGCTAATATTATCTTTATTAAATTTTATTATTTACCTTCAATTGGTTAATAAAATACAAATAATTTTTACTAGAATAGAAATAATATTTTAAATAACTTTTGCTGATTTTGCTAATTCATAAGCTGATTTTTTATCAAGTTTTATTTTACTTAATATCGTATATCTTTCAGGCCTTAAATCTTGTGCCATTATTAATGATTGAATGATATCTTTTTCAGTTAAGTTTATTTGATTAGCTTTGACTGGTGCTTTAACATTTTCTAAAACCGATATAATACTCTCAAAATCCATGTCATAAAGTTTCGACATAATTATGGTTCCTAATCCTACTCTTTCTCCATGAAGGCCACAATTACCATCGGTAATAAATTCTAATGCATGACTAAAAAGATGTTCAGATCCTGAACATGGTCTACTACTTCCTGCTATTCCTGCTGCAACTCCTGCACTAATCAAAGCCTCTATTATCGTTCTAACTCCATTTTCGTTTAACAATAATTCTTTTGACTTATTCATAATAATATCTGCACTCAATTTTGCCAAGTGAGCAGAATAAGTTCCAAAATATTCATCTTTTTCATCTCTTGCTAATTCCCAATCTTTTACAGCAGTGAGTTTACCAATTAAATCCCCACAACCACTAGACAATAATCTTTGTGGTGCTTCAGAGATTAATTTAATATCTGCCAAAACTCCTATAGGTGTATTTACTTTAATTGAATGTGGTTTATTTGACCCCTTAAGGGAAACAAATGGACTTGAAATACCATCATGAGAAGCAGATGTTGGAATACTTATAAAGGGTTTTTTGATAGAATATGCAATCATCTTTCCAACATCAACTGATTTTCCTCCACCAATTCCAAGTATTATATTAGGTTTTACTTCCCCTATCTCTATTTTAAGATTAGATACAGTTTCAACAGATGCATCTCTTCTAATAAACCAATAATTTTTAATACCTTGATCATCTAATGATTTTGTAGTAGTATTTTCAATCTTATTCCTTACGGATTTCCCACTAATTATAACAACATTTGATATTCCATTGTTGATATCTCTTATAAAATTCCCAAGGTAGGAAAGTACATTATCTCCTACAAGAATTTTCCTTGGCAGCTCCATTAAGTGACTTTTGGGTTTCAAATATCTTTCTTTAGAATGAACCTTAATTATATAATAAAAATAAATTTATTTCTCAATTGTATAAAATTATAATTATTATTTATTATGGTATATTTGTAATTAATATGGTTATTATTATTATTATTATTATTGTTGTTGTTGTTCTTGTTGTACAACATCTGCTATAGCATATCCCATTCCAACTCTTTTAATTTTTATCTTGACTTGATCCCCTTCCTTTGTATTAGCTACAAATATTACCATTCCTTCAATTTTAGCAACACCTGAATCTCCTCTTTTACTCATTGCTTCAATTTTTACATCGTATTCTTCTCCTACTTTAACTGGAATCTTAAAAGATCTAAACCTTCTGAAACCTGATTCATCTCTTGAATTATTTTGATTAGATCTTTTGGAGTCGTTTATATTTTCCCTATTGGTCTCTATATCCATATAATCTTATCCTTCTTTGCATTGGATTTATTATATATTCCTATTTCAACCTTATTTTTAGATTTAGGATAAAAAACAGTAGCTGGCTGAATTTTCTATTTATCTACAAATTAACTAATAAATAAAAAAACCGGAATCAATTTATATTTCTATAAAAAAATTGAGGTATATTATATTATACCGAAGGAAACTAAAATGGAATTTACTAATTTTGATAATGAACAATCAAACCAGAATATCATGGCTACTATTTTAAAGAGTTTGCCAAAGGAGTCTGGTTTGACAAAGATAGAATATGAAGGACCTAGTATTGCTCTTTACAGTAAAAATCCAAGATTCTTAATAGAAAACTCTCAAATTCTTTCTAATATAGTTAGTACAATTAGAAAGAGAGTAGTAATAAGAACTGACGAATCAATTAGAAAATCTCGAAAAGATTCAACTAATATTATTCAGAATCGTTTTCAGTCATATAAAGTAGAAATTAAAGGAATTATTTTTGATGATGCCTTGGGTGAACTTACAATATTCATAAATAATTCATTTGAAATTCGAAACCAAATAGAAAATACCATTTTATTGGATTTAGTTAATGAAATAGGTTGGAAAATTAATGTTAGAAGATCTACAATTAAACTACCTACAATCCAATTTATAGATAAAGTTCTAAGTAATTCTATTGATTATAGGACAAAATTCTATAAAGAATTAGGTGAAAAACTTTTCAGACCAAAATTAAGTAATAGTTGTGAAGCAAGTATTGTGACATTAGGAGGATTTGGTGAAATTGGCAGATCATGTTTTTTACTTATTACTAAAGAAAGTAAAGTATTACTTGATTGTGGAATAAATATTTACGAAGAAAAACCACTGAATTACTTTCCACGATTTGATATTACGGGTTTTTGTTTAGATGAGATAGATGCAGTTATAATAACTCATGCTCATATAGATCATACAGGATTTCTTCCATTTCTATTCAAATATGGGTATAGAGGTCCCGTTTATTGTACTGAACCTACATTACCACTGATGATACTTCTTTTTCTTGATTATCATAAAAATCATGGGATATATTCTGAAGAAGATATAGAAAATGTAATAATCCATACTATGCCATTATCGATGGGAATAGTTACAGATATATCGCCAGATATAAAACTTGTATTCTCTAATTCAGGGCACATACTTGGATCTACATCTATTCATCTTCATATTGGTAATGGAGAACATAATTTAGTTTATACAGGGGATTTAAAGTTTGGAAAGACTAATTTACTAGACAATGCTTCTTGGAATTTTCCCAGAGTAGAAACCCTTATTATAGAAGGTACATTTGGAAGTAAAGATTTACCTCATAAACGTGAAGAAACAGATCCCATTCTGATAGAAAGTATTAATCAAACTCTTCGAGAGAATGGCAGAGTTCTTATTCCAGTGCCAATAATAGGTCTTTCGCAAGAGCTTATCTATACTTTAACAAAATATCAAGAACTCGGTATGTTGGAACCATCAGAAATTTTTGTGGACAAGTCTATTTTTGAAGCAACACAAATTTATGAAATATATTATGAATTTTTATCAAAAGAAATAAAAACAAAAATTTTAAATGAAAATGTATCTATATTTAATTATAAAAATCTTAAACCGCTTAATTCAAAATCAAAAGTAGATAAACCAGGAATTATACTGGTAGCATCATCTATGCTGATAGGTGGTCTTTCAAGAAAATTTTTAAAGCAAATTCATAATGATCCGCTCAGTAAAATAATATTTTTATCTTATCAAGCAGCAGGTACACTTGGTAAAGAAATTCAGTCAGGAAATATAGAAGTAACAATAAATGGACAACAACAGTTAAAATTAAAATGCAAAATTGATTCTATTCATGGATTTAGCAATCATAGTGATTATAATCAACTTCTTGCTTATATGAGTAGATTGAAACCAAAACTGAAAAGAGTGATAGTAAACCACGGAGAAAAATCTAGAATTCAAAATTTAGCTTCATCAGTAAATAAAATTCTAAATATTCAATGTCAATATTTACTTGTGCCAGAAGCAACAAAACTTTTATAATTTTATTTTTAAAGTAAGTTTCATTTTTTCTATAAATATAAAAAAAGGGAAAAAAGCAAAAGAGCAACAACAGTAACGAAACAATAAAAGAAGTATAGCAACAACAACAACAACAACAACAACAACAACAACAGCAGCAGCAGCAGCAGCAGCAGCAGCAGCAAGAATAATAGCAGAGCAGTAATAACAGGGAAAAAATGATTAAACTTAAAGGTGTTTATTTCTTATAGTTAATTATATGCCAAATCAGCAGCAGGAATTAATAAAATCGTCTATTGACAATCTTTCAAAAAAATGGAATATTGAAAAACCTATTTATGATCTTCATTTAGGCAGAAGAAATGATGTAGTAGATACTACAATTAAGGTAAACCAAGTAATTTTTCATATACCAAAATTATCTGATGATAATTTATTTGTACTATGGAAATGTCTTTGGCCTGATTGCCATAACTGTTGCGAAAAACAAGGCAGATTGCCTTTAACAAAAGATGACCTTTATAACCTTAAAAATAAATTGAATTATGATTCTATTAATGAATTTTTGAAAAAAGAAACAAGAATATCTTCTTGGAACGAGCCAGGGACTTATGGAAATTTAATTACTAATATTACAATGATTTCCTTAAAACGAAAGACTGATGAGAGCAATGAAGAAGATGGAAAACCAATAAAATGTAGGTTTTTAGATGAACAAGGTAGTTGTAAAATTCAAGATGGCAAACCAGGTGTATGCTGGTTATATCCTTTTGCATCGTGGATGGAATCATATAATAATAGACCTCTAGTTCATGCAACATTTCAATTCACAGGAGATTGTCCTGGTTATTATCTTAGTAAGACTATAGATGATATGCTACCTGTATTACAGGATTATTCTTTAAAAATTTATGAGTATAATATGAGTGTTAATAGAACAATAAGAGAAGGATTTGGAGCTACTAATATATTATATTAATTATATTATTTGCTAAATTATGTGTCTATATAATTTACTTAAAAACATTAAAAACAATTAATATAAAAAAAGAAAAATAAATAACTCCATATCTATCTTTATCAATACAAATATGTCAGATGGTAAATCTTCTTCGTCTTCTTCTGAAAGTGGTAATATTAAAAGTGCGGCTGATCTATTATTGAAAGGAGGAACTTTACTTAGCAATTCGTGTGAAAATTGTGGAGGAGTTCAGGTTCGCTTTAAAGAAGATATTGTGTGTGCTAATTGTGGAAGGAAAATAAAAGAACTCAATGTTAAACAAATTGAAGAAGAAAAAAAGATTATGAGTGATAGTAATAATAATAATGGTAATTCTGGTTTATCACAAGAAATAAAAGTTCAATCTACTTCTTCTGATGATAGTGGTAATATCAAACTTGCATCATATACAAGAGTAATTTATAAAAAAATTACTTTATTAATTGCCAGTTTAGAGAATGACAGTGATGATATTCTTGTACAAAATGCTAAACTAGATCTAATATCCAAATATTTTGATGTACTTCACAAAATAAAAGTTATTGACAAAGAAGGTCAGTAAATTTTATTTATATTTATATAAATTTAAAATGTTATCATTCTTTTATTTTATTTTCTTCAATATTATTGATATGTGATATAAAAGCTAATTTATTTCTTGAAATATATAAATTACTTTGATATGACTGCTTAAATTTTTAACTTTTGATATTATAATACTCAGAATAAGAATAACTCATATTTTTATTTTTTAAAATAATATATTAATAATATATTTATTATATTACGATAGTTATTTATATAATATCCTTTTAATAAATTCCCATATTATAAAAGATACTATAAAATTATTATTATTATATTATTTTTAAGATCATCATATTGTATTATTATTGTAATCAGTATTATTGTTTTTTGAAGATAAGCATTACAGATGTTA
>DATFBJ010000337.1:0-4069 GCA_035253885.1 Nitrososphaeraceae archaeon | reverse complement strand
CAGATATATTTTATTCTTGTATTCTATATATTGAATAAAATAGTATCAACAAAAAGAACTAGTGCAATCTTTTTAGCAATTGTACTGGTAGCAGGAACATTTGCTGTTATATCTCCATCGTTTATGGTCGGAGCAGCACAGGCCCAACCATATTATGGAATGGAACAGAGATACAGTGACTATGAACAAGATTATGGAATGGATAACGATAAAAAGCCAAAAATATTCCCAGCTAACAAAGTAGCAGAACTTGGAGATAGATGGTGGCAATGGGGATTTGGATTAGATACGACTGTTGTCAATCCATTTACAGAATTGGGCCAAGCTGGTTGTGATGTAGGATTGCAGGATAATGGTAGATTGCTATTTCTTGTAGGAACAAATAAAAACTTTACTACTTACCCTGATACTGGTTTTCCGGTACATGAATGTGTAGTTAAAAAGGGAACATCAATCCTATTTCCCATATTGAATGTAGCATGTAATAATCTTGAGGTAGGCACACCTTTCTTCGGTGCAAACGAAACAGAACAGAGAATATGTGCAAACAACTTTATTAATGCAACAATTCTTGAATCATTGCAGCTTGAAATAGATGGAAAATCAATAGACAATTTAGAGCAATACAGAGTAGATTCTCCTGCTGGAGGATTTGAATTTACTGCAGTAGAGAACAATCCATTTGCAACACCAGTAGGTGATGGAACTGGAGTATCTGATGGTTTCTGGATACTACTAAAAGATTTGAAGCCTGGGCCACACACTATATCATTTAGTGGAGCTATTGATCTTAATGAGATACCTCCCCTAGAGGGTATTTTTGAAGCAGGAGCAACGTATAATCTGTTTGTAGAACCTAGGTATTATTGACCTCTAGTTTCTAAAACAAATATTTAGAAATAGTTATTTCTAAATATTAATCTTTTTTTAATTTAATATAAAATAAGTTTCTAACAATAAAAGCTAAATATACGATAGTAATATATCTACAAAATAGACTCTTATTTTTGCACCGCTATCGGTATTACTCCCGACGGGTTGTAGCATTATTGTTTAAAGATACGTTTACAATAGCAAGCAATTTTTGTAATTTAACAGGTTTTAAGAAATTCAAAGTTAAGTTTATTGTTGTCTTCGAAACTATCATATGCAGTGATGATAATAACTTTGATATTTTCGTTTAATTCTTTGACTTTAGTACATAATTCACAGCAATTCAAATTAGGCATACGATAATCAGAAATTACCAGTTCCTATCTATTTGGGTTATTCATCAAATGCTCCATTGCTCCTATTGGATTGGTAAAAGCATTTACGCTATATCCATTCTCCTGCAGTACTACTTTGAACGTTTCACGAATATCAGGATTATCATCTACTATAACAATTGATTTAGATGATTATGATGATGATGATGAAGAACAATAACTTGTTAATTGATTAAAAGAATCAATAACATCATTAAACTTTGACGTTTATTATCATCGAACCTACCATTTTAATGATTTACAAGAATTATACATATACTATTATATATCTACTAAGACTTATAACCCTTCTTGCTTAAGATATAATTATTTTTGAAATAAAGATATTTCTTGTTCCAACATATCCTGCTTTTCTCATTTGATAAATTCATTGAATTCATTGAATTCATTTGTAGTGAGATATTACTTGTTTTCCTCTTTTACCAATAAATTATCTACAATTTTTAAATATTTTATTACAATTAATTTGTTAGAAACATAAACAAAAAACTAGCCTAATCAAATGTCATAGCCTCCACCTACTAACCCGTTGTACAAATAGGCTATGACATTTTTATAAAATATAATACATCATACCTCAATAAACAAATTTAAGTACTATAAGATGAACAAGATGTATTTAGTTAACCTTTTACTATAGTATTATAACTAGCAAAAATATTGTGACTTGTATGCCAATAGAATTATTAGTATCAGAAATCATAGAAAACGCATTCAATATAGACTTTAAAACAATATTTGCCGTAATTTTTAGAACAGCAATTGTAACACTATTAATTGTATTTGTAATAAAATGGCTTGGAAATAAGGGATTAGGTCAATTAAGTAGTATTGAACTAATAATAATACTAGGATTAGGAAATGCAGTTAGTGAACCTATGTTAAATCCAACTGAAGTCTCAATACCACAAGGTTTTGCAGTTATTATTATAGCAATAGCAATATTCAAAATGTATGATTATTTAACTACAAGATACAAGAAATTTAGTAAAGTTATAGTAGCAGAACCAATTTTGCTAGTAAAAGATGGTAATATTTTATATGAATCACTATTGAAGGCTAGGATTTCAAAAGATGAATTTGAATCTTATCTAAGACTTAGTGGCACAGATGATATATCAGATATTAAATTATCGTATTTGGAAATTAATGGCCAAGTAAGTTTTATAAAAAAGAAAAATGGAAAAGACTAAAAAAACTCTGCTGCTACCCCTACTAGTATTATAGGATGTTGTCTATTTATTATTGTAGTTTGGATACAATTTTAAAATCAATAATAAAACGACAAATCCCTTTTCTGATTGGTGGCACTATTACTGGAACAATTATGGCATATTATTATGGTTTTTTATTTACTATTATAGTAAATAGTATAATGTGGTATGTGATTTCCTATGTAGTTAGCAAATATTATTATAAATCCAAAGGAATCAATGACCAAAAATATCTCATTCAATATGGTCTATCTAAAATAAAATCAAAAAAATAGAAATAAGATTTCTTATCTCAATTTTATTATAAAATAATAAATTGTTAAGGATTCGTAACTATAACCAATCTTTTGAACTCTTATTTTAGCACTGCTATCGGTATTACTCCCCCCGGCCAATAATATCTAACTAATTCTGATTGTTATTTTTGTAATTAGAAATATATTACCTTAGATTAAACAAATAAGTCAATAGATTATAGTTACACAAATATGACTACACATAAGTCATTAATACATACGCTTATATACCTTAGTAATATATATATGTACATGTCAGCAAGAAAAGAAATAAAAGAAAATATAGCTGTAAATGAACCAGAATTTAATGAAAAATCTACAACTAAATTTAACAAAGACTATAATAATTTCAATGAAAGAGTAAATAACACCTTAAATCAACAACAAGATGAAATAAACAAGACTCTTGATAATACTTTACATAATGTAAAAAGAAGTACAGATGAAGCTAGAAGAGAAATTCCACAATATACACAACGTATTGCTGAATATCAAGAAAAAACTATTCAAACTATAAGAGATATTGCTTCTGACTTTATTGAAGCAGAAAAACAAATAGCAGACTCTTTTCAATCACAACAAGTAGATAGAAATAATAGTAATGTGAACTTCACCAATGGATTATGGGATTTATATAATCCACAAAGAATTGCTGAAAATCACGCAGTAATTGTAAATAATTTTACAAATTACCTGTTAACTACCAACAATCTAATAAATGATGCTCTAGCATCTAATATGAGAGTATATAATACAGCACTTGAACAAACACGTGATAATGTGAAGGCTTTAGCAAAAACAAATACCAATTACATAAAATCAGTTAATAGCTATGATAAAGAGGTAAATACTACTAGTCCTTAACAATCCTTTATTCTATGATATAAAGGACTGTTGTATCTATACTACGAACACATTTTTTTAATTAATAAGATTTGGAGCAATATTAAATGAAAAATTTTTCTTCAAAAGAAATAAGATTTTCAGGTGATTCAATAAAAAGTTGTGTGTGCTTTATCGACTTGGTAGATTCAACTAAAAATATTGCTACAATGGATGGTTTAGAAAATATTAGAATATATTATTCTACATTTATAAATTCAGTATCGGACTTAAGCTGTTAAAGTGAAAGTTAATCTTTAAATATTATTTTCTTTTTTATTACCATATACTAGACCCTTATTTTTGTATCACTATCGATATTAATCCAATGTATCCATATTTATATTAATCAAACGTTATTCTTATTTTTATACACCTTTTTTTTGATAGTTATGAAAAGATTTTGGTA
>DATFBJ010000336.1:0-2035 GCA_035253885.1 Nitrososphaeraceae archaeon | reverse complement strand
ATCAGAGAATTCTTAAATATTTATTCTTGTCGTTTACTTTTTGTCTTATATGTCCTTTTCTTAATTTCTTGTTTTACCGGTTCAGAACCCTTCCGTAGTTTTTCCGTCGACTTAGGAGTCGTCTCACCTACATCATAAGTTGTATCTTTTGCTACCTGTAATGTCTCATGTGATATCATTGTAGTTTCTTCCATGACATTTGCTGTATTCTTTATTATGCCACGTTCTTTCAAATCCTTCGATGTTTCATTAATCTCTTTTGCAGTATCACGTGCTGCCAAAATAGCCTCATGAACTGCGTATGTAAATTCGTCAATTGCACCGCTATGGTGAAGTGTTTTTATCGTCTCTCTTATTTTAGCAGATGTTTCACGAACACCTTTTGCAATATTCCTTATAGATTGTGCAGTCTGATCAGGTGTCATTTGTGTGATAGAAATCTTGAATGTATTATTATTTATTGATGTCACTTCCCTAATATATAGAAACATTTTATTTTTGTAATTACGTCAGGCTAAGTTGACATCTTATATGGTATTTATTTAGCACTATGATTTATTTAATTATAATTTGAAACACTATTGAATAATAGGATAATGAAAAGTTAATCATGTCAGTCCCATATTGTGAATATTCAGAGATTTGTAATATATTTTCTAACATCTTTATAGATTTTCAAAAGTCATATTAAATTTACATGTGAAATAAATTCAAGATTAAGAAAGCAAGTTTACAGTTATTATCACCTACTTTCAAATATGTAGTTTTTAGAGATTGCAAAACGGACTAATCTTCATACATATGATTTCATGTATTGCGTTATTCTATTTAATAGGAAAACATATGGATCACATTCTAATGTATCTGAATAACACATCCAGAAATAAACAATTAAAACTTGACAAAACAAACATCATAATATTCATAAGGCATAATTTATTAATACTATCTATTAACCAATAGTTTGCATAATTATAAGGTTAAAAAAACTAGAAGATAAATGATTAGTTTATTTATTAAACCATAATATAAACAAAATAAGTTAAGAACATTAGAGACTTATTCTAAAAATTATTTAATTATTACCTCATTTATTGTACTAATAGTAGAGGATAGAAGTACGTGATAAGTCTAAAGGACAAAAGCGTACCAGGGTACCACCATGTTTGTTGCTACTCCCTGTTTTGACTCCTCTACTTTACCATTTTGAATATAACTGTATAGTATCTTGATAAAAACATAACTTTTCTAACGTGGCAAATAAGATTTCATTAATTAATATGGAATGTTTCTTTCATCATATAATCATTGTCCATATTGTATGGAAACGCTTCTTTGTAATATGGAATAGAGATTCTTTAAAGAATTGTACTAAAAATATTTGAAGATAATAGAAAAGAAAAATCAATAAATAGACTCTATAAAGCCTTGATTTCATAATGTATAAATGATATAAAACAACATGCATTAGGAAGTCTTAAAATAATATATATAAAAATAAAATAAGCGGTAATTACATTATTAGAAAGATATGTTTTATTTTTTCGCTGCTGTCATCCTAAGTACATCTACTTGACCGCTATGAAGCCAGTCCTTAAGCTCATCATGAGATGGCTTGACATCATGCTTGCCCGCTAAATGAAGATGTAAAAGGACATAGTTAATTTGGTTTAACAAAGGCTTGTTTTGCTCATCTCCCTGACGAGCTTTCTGCTTTAAATCTGCTGGTACAGTATTCCACCATTCTTCAAATTTCCTAACCATAAGACCAAGTTATATAGGAACTTAATAAGCCTTTTGGGTTCGTGATATTAGTTTAAAGTTTATTATTCATATTTTTATTCTTACTTTAACTTTATGTATTGCCTGTTGAAAGGCATATAACATATAATAGTAGGTTTGAACACTGAGTTTTCTCAAAAAGAGACACATGCCATTCAAAATGGAGGAATTGCAAAAAGCCTATATTGCCTATAAGCAGTTCAAGGGTCATAATCCACAACCATACCATGAACGTTATATCTTTCCATTTTTT
>DATFBJ010000335.1:0-7109 GCA_035253885.1 Nitrososphaeraceae archaeon | reverse complement strand
TGGATAATTTTTATTAATATTGATTTATATGGAATATAACTAATCTTTTCTAAAGAATAATAAATTAATGATCTATGTAATTGGTATAATGATGAAAGAATTTTCTTCTCCGATAATATGTATATAATTAAAAATTTAAAAGTAAATCTAAATAAAAAATTTAGTAATTATAGTAATTTACCAACAAAAATTTTAAAAATTTTTTTGTCTAGTTATTAGACTTTTTTATACTAATACCAATAATTTTAACATATATATCATTCTTTACTACTAAAACAATACAATAAACCATCTTTTGAGCCAATAAATAGCATATCTTTGACAATACAAGGAGATGATTCTATTACATTCATTGTTGGAAATTTCCATTTTAGTCTACCTGTTTCAACATCTAGACCATACATATGAGAATCTAAAGAACCTACATATAATGTTCCATCATCTTGTGCTATCACTGGAGAAGACCAAATCTTGTCTTCAGTTTTATATGTCCAATTTATTGAGCCATCAATAGCATTTAATGAATAAACTCTTTTATCAGAACAACCAAAGAAAATATGACCTTTTAATACGGCCACTGAAGAAAGAATAGGCTTACCAACTTCATGTTTCCAATTAATGGAACCACTTGACTGATCTAAACAATACATTATACCTTTATGTGTACCTATAAACAATGAATTAGTTTCGTTCGTTAAACTAGGAGTAGATCTAATTTTACCTTCTAATTTAGTTTTCCAATTTAAGTTACCATCTAAATCAAGACTGTAAAGATAAAAATCATCTGAACCAATAAATATTTCCTTATTATTTGTAGCTGGTGATGACCAAATAGAATTGTCTGTATTATAGATCCATATTATATTTCCTCCCAAGTCTATTGCATAGATTGTAGAGTCAAGTGATCCGACTACTATTATCTTTTTATCACAAATACCAGGTGATGAAAAAATATTACCTGGTATTTGTATATCCCATATCTTTTTGCCTTTTTTATCGATATCTAAAGCATAAATTAAGTTCTTTTCAAGAGGTTTAGAATTTTCATTAAGAATCCATGAATTAAAAGTACATGATATCAATAAATTATCATAAAGTAATAATGAAGATACTAAAGGAGATCCCATATCTTTTTGCCAATTGATCTTTTTCTTGTAGACATCGATAGCAAAAATTTCACCAGTAATAGTTGAATTATAGACAATATTATTATGACAAATAGCTGAAGATATCATAGGTCCTAATTCCATTACCCAAAATAGTGATAGTTCTCGTGCTAATTTACCTGAAAAAATTCCATTTCTCTCTTCATTTCCTCTAAATAACATCCATGAATTTTCATTATTCAAGTATTAGAATAAAAAATTATAATATATAATTATTTTATCATAAAGGCATGTAATTAAGTTAGGTTAATCCCTAAATATCTTGTATTATGCACCTTTTTCATAATGATAAAAATTATTATTCATATATGTTATTGTCTGTCCAGTTAAGATATATATCAATCTGAATAATAAGATTCTAAGTTTAAAGTAAATAAAATAATATTTGAGATTTCTTTTTATAACTTACTTTTGCTATTATGAGGAATAATGTCTTACTTTAACAAAGTGTACAAATTAATATTCAAACCTAAACATCTTACTTTAGGCGTCGTATTTGCTATCGAAGCTTATGAAGGCTCAATTCCAAGAATGGAAAGACAGGTAGAGTTAGCTCAACGTGCTGAAGAATTAAACTTCTCTGCATTATGGTTTAGAGATGTTCCTTTATATGATCCTAGCTTTGGAGATATAGGTCAAATATATGATCCATGGACTTATCTAGGATATATTGCTGCAAAAACAAAAAATATTCCATTAGGGACTGCAGCTATTATTTTTACATTAAGACATCCAATTGATTTGGCAAAAGGAGCAGCATCAGTTGATCAGCTAAGTAATGGCCGATTAATTTTGGGAATAGCAACGGGAGATAGACCTATTGAATATCCTGCATATGGACGAGATTTTAGTAAAAGAGATATTCTTTTTAGGGAATCTGTTTATGATTTTCGTCATTTGCTTTATGAAAATTTTCCAAAATATGATTCAGTATTTGGTTCCTTGAATGGAGAAGTTGATCTTTTACCAAAACCCATATCTAAAAAAATACCATTATTTGTTACAGGATATAGTAGACAAACTATTGAGTGGATTGCTGAAAATTCAGATGGATGGCTAATGTATCCTAGAAATATTTATTTACAGCAACATATTGTAAATAATTGGAAAGCTGCAGTCAAAAAAACTGGAAATGATTTTAAACCTTTTGCACAGTCTTTATATATAGATTTAACTAAAGATCCAGATACTAATCCTGATCGAATTCATTTAGGATACAGATTAGGAAGAAATAAATTGATTAAAATTTTAAATGAACTAAAACAAATTGGGGTAAATCATGTCTTTTTTAATCTTAAATATAGCAAACGTCCAGCTAATGATATCTTAGAAGAATTAGGAAAATTTGTAATTCCTTATTTTACTATACTTGATAAACAAGAATAATTAACAAAGTTATAATAATTTTTTAACAATTATGGATATTTCCAGCATCTTTTTTTTGGTTTGATATTATAAATTGTTAAATAATACTCATGCTATTAGTTTAAGGACATATATTATATAGAGCTCATTTTATTTACCGCCTTTAATATAATTTTTATACATACTGAAAATATATTTTATCTATATATAGCATAGGCGTGTTATAAATAGAATTCTACATAGAATAGGATTCTATTATTTCCTTGTATTTAGATATTATAATTTGTAACTTATTAAAATTATTTTTAGAATTCGAAAATAAAATGAAATAAGAAATTACGTATAGTATTAATTGAATTTGATATTTAATTTAATAATTATTAGATATTATTTTGATTCTTTAAAATGATATAAATCCTTGCAAATAAATTAATAATCAAATTATATAAAATATTGTAATTAATTCCTATCAATAGTTTTAGAACCTGATATTACTATCTTTGTCAAGTTAATTAAGATTATATAATATATATTTATTTATATAATAATGCAATCAGAAAAATCTATCAACAAAATTGATGAACAAAAACTACACGAATTCATGCTAAAAGCTGCTGGAGACATTGCAAGTACTCTGAGTGCAATGCTTTTGATTATTGGAGACAGACCTGGCTTGTACAAGGCAATGGCAGATTCTGGAAAGCCCCTTACATCTGAAGAATTAGCAAAAAAAACTAACACTAATGAACGCCTTATTAGAGAATGGTTAGCAAATCAAGTTGCTGGAGGATATATAACATATAATTCATCAGATGGAAAATATATGCTTCCACCCGAACAAGCAATGGCATTAGCAGATGAGAATAGTCCTGTGTATATTCATGGAGCATATCAAGCAATAAGGTCTTATTTTAAAGATGAAGATAAACTTGTAGAAATGTTCAAAACTGGAAAGGGATTAAGATGGGGAGAGCATCATCATGATCTCTTTGAAGGTAGTGCGCTATTTTTTAAACCTAATTATGTAGGAAATCTTGTTAGTTCATGGATTCCTTCACTTGAAGGAGTTGAAGAAAAACTAAAGCAAGGAGGAGCTAAAGTTGCCGATATTGGATGCGGATATGGCATATCAACAATTCTTATGGCAAAGGCTTATCCTAATTCTAAATTTTATGGTTTTGATAACCATGGTCCATCTATTGAACAAGCTAAAGAACAAGCAAAGAAAGAAGGAGTAACAAGAAATATAGAATTCTATACAGTATCAGCAAACGATGAATCAATTGGCAACGATTATGATCTAATTACTTTTTTTGATTGTTTACATGATATGAGTGATCCTGTAGGAGCAATGAAATTTGCAAAACAATCGCTTAAATCCGATGGTACTTGTATGATAATAGAACCAATGGCTAATGACAAGTTAGAAGATAATCTTAATTTGGTAGGCAGAACATTTTATGCAGCATCTACTCTTGTATGTGTTCCAAATTCTTTAGCAGATAATGGACCTGCATTAGGAGCCCAGGCAGGCGAAAAGAGAATAAAAGAGCTCGTAGAAGCAGCTGGATTTACTAAATTTAGACGTGCAACTCAGACACCATTCAATATAATATATGAGGCAAAACCATAATAACTATAAAACAAATACAACAATAAAGATATACAATTTATTTTTTTAAATTTACTACAAATTATAATCACCATTATTGTAAAACTTAATAATAGCTCAATAATCCCTACTACATAATAGTATTAGAGTCTCGTAACTTTTTTATCCTTTTAGTTAAAGATCCATCTGAAAAAAAAGTATTTTATTAACTACATTTATTGAAATTTCATTGTTGCTATAATTAAGACATAATGAAATTAATATGTTAATGTTTAATATGATTAATTATGGTAAAAAGTGCAGCATATTTTGTAGCAAGCTCTGCAATTTTCCTACTTTTATGATCGCTTCCTATAATTAATACATCATTATTTTCTGGATGCAAACTTTCAATTAGTTTTTTTTGTATCTGTGGTTCTTTACTTAATGCATTAAAATTGGTTCCAGGAATTAAAAAAATCCCATTTTGAAATATCAGTGTAGTAGCTCCTATTGCTCCTGCTTTTATAGCTATGTCTCTTTGCTCTATTCCAGATTTTATTGCATCTGCAATATCTTTTACTAATACAACATAATTGAATTTACCGATTGTTATAGAACTCTTTTGTATATCAGTTTCATTAGGAATACAAGTCAATATATTTGAGATAATTTTTTCTCCTTTTTCAGTTAAAATTGTACCTGCATTGCTAGTTTTGATCATATTTGTTATTTTAAGATGTTTGATTAATGTTTTAACAGATCCATCACCTAAGGATAGCTCTTTGCGAAGTAAGTCTCTACTTATGTGTCCATTTATTTTTGCAAGTTGTAAAGCTTTGAATATATGAACTATATTAAATGAAAGTTGTCTAGCTGGTTTATATGTATCAACAACCTTTTCCAACAATTTAACATATGTATGCATTAGTAAATTTAAGATAATATACGATTTGGTTGTATGTAAAGGTATTCTATTACATCTGTTGGATATTCTATACAACCCTTTATATATTAGTAATTTATTAAAATTCAATAACAATGTCTTTTAGAAAACAGATACAGATCTCAGAGACTAAAATTCCTAAAGCTGCTATAGGATTGCTGATATTCGTATTAGTATTTGGTTTATTTATTGTAGGATATGATCAAGGTCATCTCTTTAGCCTTGTTCAAGGAGAACAAGCATATAATGATCTTTGGATTCATGAATTCTTACATGATATGAGACATGCAGCAGGATTTCCATGCCATTAACTTTATAGTCTTGTGATAATTATTATGGATAGTTTATCTTTTCTTGTTGTTGCTTTAATTTCTGGTGCTATCGCCGGAACAGTTTTTGGCCTTATCAATCTTGTATTAGTAGAACCATATTTAGATAAAGCTATTGGAACAGAAGTACAAAATTCAATTAATGCAGGTGAAGAAGTAAATCTTGAGGAACATGTGAGTTATCGATTCTGGCAAAAGGGTGGAGAAATCGCTGCCGGAACCATATTAGGAATGACATTTGGATCATTATTAGGAATAGTATTTGTTTTTGGCAAAAAAATTATTTCTGGTTCCAATATAAAGAAAGCTCTTGTATTATCAGGAGTAATATGGTTAGTTATCTTTATAATTCCGGCAATGAAATATCCTGCAAATCCTCCAACAGTAGGAGATCCTGATACAATATACTATAGACAATTTTTGTTTAGTTCGTTTATTTTAATATCTGGTTTTACTGCATTAGGAGTTTCAATAATTTATACAAAGATAAAATCTAAAGTATCAATAAAATTCTTGACGGTTTCTATTATTTATACAATAGTAATGATAGGAGTTTTTATAGTTACTCCTCCAAATCCTGATATGAACACTGTACCAGCAAATTTAATAAACGGATTTAGAATAATGAGTATGTTGACAATGACGATCTTTTGGATTATTTTGGGACTAACATTTGGACTGATATGGGAAAAATTAAAGCCACATGAAACATCTCAATTCAAAACTGTTTAAATTTTTACATCATATAATAACAAATCCTATATAATTCAACATATACATACATAATTTTTTCTTTTTGTAAATTAACTTTTGATTTTTAATACTAATAAAATATACTTTTTGTTTTGATTATTCTGTCTTCTTTTTCTTTCCTTTCTTCTTTTCTGACTTATCATTATCATCATCATCATTATCTACTGCTATAGCAGTAAAAGTAGAAGTAGAACTAGTATTATTAACTTTAGAATTAATTAGTTTATTGTTCTCAAATGTATTGTCAACTGTACCTGGATCTCCTTTAACATTTAATATTCCAGATTCTGTAGCATTTACTATTTTATTAAAATGAAATTTATTATCAGATGCTCCCGTATTGACAACTATACCATCTATAGAATTCAGAATGGTATTATTGTATATGTTGTTGTTAGAAGATTTTTCAATTGTATCTATTCCAACTTTGCTATTTGATATTTTATTGTTATAGATTTTATTATCATGTGATTCACCACTTATATCTATACCTATATTTTGGTGATGAACATAATTATTTCGTGCACTTGAATCATACATATTAATACTAAATGCAATACCTCTTCCTTTTCCAGTGTTACCATTGTTATATACTTCATTACTTTCAATTGTTATATTGTAACAATCATATAATACCTGAATTACCATTATCATAAACAATATTATTTCGAATTGTCATATTATGAGTTCCAGTATGATGGTCAATTCCATATTTATCATTACCATAAACACGATTTCCTTCAATTAACATATGACCCATTTCTTTTGAATAGAAGCCTTTGTAGATATAGTGTATATCATTATTCTTTAATATACTATTTTCTCCTCTATTGAAAGTAACTCCCCCACATCCACTACAACTATATCCCAAGTATGCAAGTTCAGAATTGGTAATTTCAGTAGGTCCAATTGCAATTTCCTCAATTTTGATGTATGGCCTTGGTATCATTTATATATTG
>DATFBJ010000334.1:0-2151 GCA_035253885.1 Nitrososphaeraceae archaeon | reverse complement strand
ATATTCTAAAGTTGTAAATTCAATTAAGGAAATAAAGCATAAGTCTCTTTAAGACTCCGTTAACTGTTGTCACATAAAAACAAATTTCGTTTGATTTATTCCATAATTGAGGACAATTACATGTCATACATTTATTGTCTCCAATATAACCTACACCATAAACATGATTCTTTCTTAGATGAGAACATCTTATACAGATATCTGATTCCTTCATTAGTCAAATAACTTCTAGAAAAAAAATATAAGGATTGTTAAAAAGGTTCTGTAAACTCCCAGTCAGATTTCTAATGGTGTAAAAAATCGTCGGATATTTCTCTAACATTATTCGGTAATCTTGTTAATCAAAATTTTTATTCTTTCAGATTTTTTATTAATTGCTACTCCCTCTATTGTCACTTGCTCCAAATAGGGTGTTATTGTGCCTCTGAAACCCTATTTTCTAAAAAGCAGTTATAGCTAAGCTAATAGCAATAGGTAAAAAAATAAACATGATAAATAAATAATTATAGAGAAATGAAAGAGAAGAACAAGATTCCATCTATTGTACACTTTGAAATTCCTGCAGATGATGTAGAACGTGCAAGAAAATTTTATTCAACCTTGTTTGGTTGGAAAATAGAAAAGATTGAAGTAAGGAAAGATGGAGAGACAATGGATTATTGGATGATTTCTACTACCTCTTCATCAGAGGGAAAAGGAGGAGGCAGTCATGAAGAAAAAAAATTTGCTTCTATAGATGGAGGCTTGATGAAGAGACAGGACCCTCAACAACCAAACCTGAATTATATAGGTGTATCATCAATAGATGAATACTCAAAAAAGGTTAAAGAATTAGGAGGCAAAGTGGTAATGCCAAAAACGGAAATAACAGGATATGGCTTTTTTGCTGTATGTATAGATACAGAGAACAACGCATTTGCATTATGGGAAAAAACAAACAATGATTGACTGGATAGAATCAAATTGTCCACGAATGATTCAACAATTGCTAAATAAATAAATATCCATTTTTTATGTTTAAGACTTTAATAAATAAAACATTAATAAATCTGAAGAATTGTTTAGAATTTTATTTGTTTATTAACTTCAGTCTATGTTTCTCAATAATTTAAATAAAATACATTATCTTCTCTATATATAGTACGATTCTACTATTGCTACTAATATTTTGTATTTAGCTTTTATTATTAGATACATATTTTAGATTAGAATTTTAAAAGTAATTGATGTCAAAGAATCATCATTGTTGGTTTATTATTTACTTGTTGGTGAGATAATAACCAATCAATCTTATTTTTCAAGTCTTTTAATAATACTGGCTTGTATAAAACAATTTTTTCAATATCGATAATGCCTTTGCACAATTCTTCAATGTAATTTTTATCTGCAGTAGTAAAACAAATTATTACCTTATCATCTATCTCTTTAATTTTGTGATATAATGTCATTCCATCCATCATTGGCATTTTCAAGTCAAGTATAATCAAATCGTGACTATTTTTTCTAAAGGTATTTATGGCTTCCAGAGGATTGGTATATACATCTACACTATAGCCATTGTATTCTAAAAATATTGAAAATAAATTAGTAATGTCTTTATCATCATCAATTATCAATATTTTTGCTTTAGGTTTAGACGTGTGACCTCCCTCTAGATTAGTAAGCAATATTATTTATTAGGATTAGAGACCAGTGCAACGTTATCTCTTATCTAATACTAGAATTGACATTTTAAATTATTTGATACTACTTTTTTCTCTATTTTATTTCTATTGGGCTTTTTGCTGAATATCGATTGTTGAAATTAATTCTTGAATTACTTTTTTCAATCTATCAAGATAAACAGGTTTTTCTAATATTTTATCAACTGTAAGAATATACGATTTATCGTAAGGAAGGTTATCTTTTATAAAAGCACTAATAACTATAGTTTTTATTTTATAATCAGCAGTATCTGTTTCCCTTATCTTTTTTATTAAATCTATACCTGACATCTGTGGCATTTTATAATCTGTAATAACTAAAGAACAATTGCTAACATTTCGATAAAAATAATTCAATGCTTCAAGAGGATTTTGAAATGATATTGTATTGAATCCATTTGATATTAAATATTCACTAAATAAATCAAGAATATCTTTTTCATCATCT
>DATFBJ010000333.1:0-4719 GCA_035253885.1 Nitrososphaeraceae archaeon | reverse complement strand
TTTAAAAATAAAATAAAATATGATATTGATTACGACAGAGATCATGATGATGATAATGTCAAAATAATCAAAAAAATATACAAGAGAGATAATACGTGTCCAACACAATCTGATTCAACATTATTAAAAGGAAAAATACTTGGAAAAGGAGTCATAGTTTTAGCAGATTTTGAACCATGTGAATTAAAAGATGGACGTGCAACCCTTAATCTCCCTACTAACCCCAATCTAAAATTCGTGATCTTATCTTTAGACAAGAAAGGAAATGATCATGGAGGAGCAATAATATCTAAACAGAAAATCCAAAGTCTTAGCAAAAATACAGGGCTATATGTAGTAAACTTTGATGATAGAATGACTGGAATTGACCCAGTAACTGGAAAGAAAATAACATTAGATGAAATTAATGGGCTTGCATTATACAACACCGCTACAAAGTCTGTCAACTTTAAATCAGGAAACAGCCTAGCATTAACTGCTGTTCTCAAAAAATAATAAATTTTTTTCTTTTTTTTAAATCAATATTTTATAACAATTACTAAGATTATTTCATTATAAGATAATCAAAACTATACAAATATGTATAGAAACTATTTATTTAGATCTTCATCTATTATTAAACTTTCTAAAGAAATTAGAGATGGAAATATCAAGCCTACAGAGTTAATACACTATTACTTAAAAGCAATTGACAAATATAACCCAGAGTTAAATTCTTTTATAACTATTCTTAAGGAACAATCATTACAAGAGGCAGAAAAATCTGAAAAAGAATTAAAAAAAGGACTTTATAGAGGTCTTCTTCATGGAATACCCTTTTCTGTTAAAGATATAATTGCTGTTAAGAATGTAAGATTAACTGCTGGATCACAAATACTCTCACATCATGTATCCAAATCAGATTCTACAATAATAAAACGAATGAAAAAAGCAGGATCAATATTAATTGGAACAAATAATCTTAATGAATTTGCAGCAGGAATAACAGGAAAAAATGATTTTTTTGGAGATACAAAAAATCCGTTATCTTTAGATAGGATCGCTGGAGGTTCAAGTGGAGGGTCTGCCGTAGCTGTAGCAGCAGGATTAATTCCATTTTCATTAGGTACAGATACTGGAGGTTCTATAAGAGTTCCATCCTCTCTGTGTGGTATTTTTGGATTTAAGCCAACTTTTAATACCATCAGCACAATTGGCGTTTACAAACTTGCTCCTTCTCTAGATCACATTGGAATAATGGCTAAGAATTTAATAGATATCTCAATAGTTTTTACTAATATAAGAAGACAACAAAGAAAATTTCCTGATTATATATATAAATTTGAAACACAAGAATTACCATCATTCACCTCTCTAAAGAAGGTATTATTAAAAAATAAACGATCAATTGTTATTGGAATACCTAACAATTATTTCCTTGATTATTTAGCATCAAGTATAAAATCTGCATTTGATAAATTTATTTCCTTTCTACAATCTGATAAATGTCTTCTTGTTACTAATGTGAAAATTAATTCAAATGGTTTTTTTAAATCTTGGAAAGTAATAAGATTATTTGAAACTTATAATATTCATAAAAATATGATGAAGAATAAAATTAGTTATTATGGTCCAGAACTTAGGAATCAATTATTAAAAACCGCGGAAATTAAATCAAAAGATTATTATGAAGCATTAATAACAATAAAAAAAATACAAAAACAATTTTCATCTTTGTATAGTAACATTGATTTTATGGTTTTACCTACCACTATCATAACTGCCCCGTTGCTTTCTGAATGTAAGGTGCAGATTCAAAAAAATTTTTTTTCGGTGAGAAGTGCACTCTTGAGAAATACTTTTGTATTTAATAGTATCGGCTTTCCTGCCTTGACCATTCCTTTTGGATATTCCTTTTACTCTAATATGCCAATAGGAATACAAATAGTAGCAAAACCCTATGATGATTATAGATTGTTAATGTTCGGCAATTATTTGGAAAAATATCATAAGAAAGATCACAGCTCTAACCATTTTTAAATCTTAAAGTCATTCATTTTTTCTTGATATTAATGGATGAGAGGTATATATATTATATATATATTTAAAAAGGTAATTTCTAATATTGGTAAAGAGTAAACAAATCTTGGGAATAGTAGGTATATTTATAGCAGTATTAGGTGGAATTGCTTGGTTTTTTCAACAAAGATTACCAGCGATAATGTTATGGGGAGTTGCTGCAGTTATTTTGTTCCAATTAAATAAGAGGAAAAAAAGAAGATAAAAAAATTACAAATTTTTTTGATAAATTAATATAATTATTTTTTACCTTTTTAAAGAAATTAAAACTATATCTCATGATTAAATTCCAATGGAAGGACAGCATGTATGGGTGAAAAGACTACGTTACAACTATGACAATAAAGTTCATACTTATGATATGCAGGATCTTGAATGTTTTCTGATAAAATCACATAGCGAGATAAATGACATGTAGGACATCCATACAAATATTTGTCAAATACTTTTTTTTTATCTTTATTCGAGCCGATCCTCATTTGAATAAACCTTATTAGTTTAAAACTTAAACTCTATGATTAATTTCTTATTATATTTTTTATATAAAATAATTCCAATATCACCTTAATATTATTTTATAGAGTATTACTATTAAAATAATTAAGTAGTATTATCTTTATTAATAAACAAATGTGATTTATATGTCACTAAAATATTTTTATCTATTTCTTTATTTTTTTTGAGGACAAGTTAGAAAAAATAATCAAGAAATATAGGTAGGTTTATCAATCAAGCAAAATTCCATAATTGGGGGTAATGTTGCTTTACAATTAGGACATTTTACTGAATTTTTATCTTGTGGATATATTTTACCAATAACATATTCTTTGCAAACTTGACAATATCTTATTGATCTAAAACAATATTCCATATAATACTATTGTTAAAGTAACTATTAAATATGTCTAATTTTTGTTATTTTTTTTAGTTTATATATTCTATATTGTTCTTATTAACAAAACTTTATAGTTAATCTCTCTCATTAATCTCTTTATGCCACAAATAAAAATTGATGCTGATCTCAGAAGTATTGCTAAAGGAATTGTTCTTTCTGATGATTGGAGTAGAAAAATTTATTCTGTGGATGCTAGTGAATATTGTCTTTTTCCCAGTTGTATTATTCAAGTCAAGGACAAAGAAGATGTTTCTAATATTTGCAAATATGCTTATTCTAATAATGTATGCATAACTGGCCGAGGAGCAGGTACCGGACTATTAGGCCAGTCACTTACTTCAGGTATTTGCCTTGATTTCACCAAATATATGAACAGAGTAATTGAATTAGAAAATGATTATGTAATTGTAGAACCTGGAATTGTCAAAGCAATATTGGACAAAGAATTAAAGAAAAAAGGTAAATTTCTTCCTCCTGATCCTTCTAGTAGTAATTTTTGTACTATTGGAGGTATGATAGGAAATAATTCTAGTGGAATACATGCCTTGGGATATGGAAACACAATTGACTTTCTAGATGGTATAGAAATTGTCTATTCTAATGGCACTATAGAACCTTTATTTGAGTCATATAATAAAACAAATGATGTTAAAGTCAAAGATAATCATGTTTATCCAACAAATAAGATTAAAAAATTATTAGAGTTATTTTCCAAAGATTTGTTACAATATATCTCTTTGAAATTTCCAAAGGTAACAAAAAATTCTTGTGGATATCGTATAGATGCCATAATTGATAATATTGGTGAATATTTACCACATAAAATATTTGCATCATCAGAGTGCACATTAGGAATAACAACGCTTGCAAAATTCAACATTCTTGATTTGCCATTATACAAATCTATAATTGTAATAGGATTTGAGAATATTCTAAAGGCAGTCAAGGTAGTTCCTATAATTTTAACTTTTTTTCCATCTGCTTTAGAACTACTTGATTCGTCTGTATTAGATTATGGAAAAATGCTCTATGATAATAAAAAAAGTTATAAATTCAACGATAATGAAAGTGGTACACTTCTCTTTGTAGAATTTGATGGCAATAATCTTCTTGATGTAGAAAGGAGATTAAGATTATGTAGAGACAAGTTATCTGCTTATGGAGAAATAATGGAAATAACATCAGATAAAGTTAGTTCTGAAAAAATTTGGGAAGCTAGAAGAAGCGCTCTCAATAATGTAATGAAATTGACAGTAGGAAGTCGAAAGCCTATAAGTTTAATTGAAGATACTGTTGTCAATCCAAACTATCTTTATGAATATACACTTTTTCTATTGGATGTATATAAAAAATACAAATTGGATTATGTATTTTATGGACATGCTGGAAACGGAAACCTTCATACTCGACCAATAATAGATACTGCTTCAGATATTTATAAAGACCTTCTCAAATCTCTTTCGGCGGATGTATTTTCAAAGGTTTATGAATTTTCTGGCAGTATTACAGCAGAACATGGTGATGGGATAAGTAGAACAAAATACATATCACAAATGTATGGAAGCATACTCTTTGATATATTTAAAAAAATCAAATTTATTTTTGATCCTACAAATATAATGAACCCAGGAAAAAAAATTATACAATAGGGATATGTAGTATAATAGAAAAAATTTTAAAAAAATCTTTTATGATCTATTTGTAACAATATATATATAGTTCGTTAATATCAACCAGTCGGACTGGCAAAAGTACTGTTAGAATAG
>DATFBJ010000332.1:0-9130 GCA_035253885.1 Nitrososphaeraceae archaeon | reverse complement strand
CATATATAAATAAAAAAAATAAAAGTATTGGTTAATGTAATATCTTGATTATTTTTTTGTTACTATGGTTTTTTCTATATCTGGTTTTGTATAAGTAAGAACTATACCTTCATTTGCCAATGCTATAGACATTTGAATTGATGTATCGTTTAATTCCTGTTGTTTTTTTAATAGGTATTTTGCTCCTTTTTTCTTAAAAGTTTTATTTAATTTTTTGGATAGTTTTTCTAGTTCTGGAAAAGATGCATTATTTTTTATTGCTGAAGGTGAAACGTCACCATTTGAAATATGGAATAGTGTATATGTCAATGTTCCATCAGGTTGAAGTTTTGGATTTGGAATATCTATCTGTTTATCAAATTTGAGTTCACTTGCTAATAATGAACTAGGTAGTTGAGACCCATTACTATCGTCATGAGAGGGTTTTCTTGTCACTCTCTTTTGTTTTGCCAATAGTATATTGACTACCTATACAATCATAAAAATATTTTTATAATTAATTTAAAATACTATATACCTAAAATGTAAGTAAAAAATTTTTTAAAATTTATTTCTAAATATATAAAAACAACTAATAGCAATAATATACTCTTATTTTACTATAATTATAGATTGTATTTTTATAATAAATTCACTTACAATTATGAAGTATTTATATTTGTTATATAAATTTTTTTCTTTCAGTTTATTATTAGTGTCTATATTTACTATATAATAAAACAAAATTTCTATAGGTAAAGATAATCTAAGTTATCTACAATCACTTTTCTTTTATGATAAGTTCGTTTATATTAATTACAGATGAATCATATGTATACAACAAAAAAATCAATTACTCTCAACATATGTTGTTTTACTATTTTGATAACTATGGTTGGTAATTTTTCGTTTGAACAAGCATATTCGCAAGATTTAATTAGTAATTCTTATCATACTGAAAATTTAGATAAAGAACATTTCAATATCGCGGTTGCTGCTGATTGGGGATGTGAAGAAGATACTGAAAAAACAGTAGAAAATATTCAAGAAAAGGATCCTGAACTTGTTATTTCAGCAGGAGACGCAAGCTATGAAGAATCGGCAGATTGTTGGTTTGAAATAATACAACCACTTAAATCAAAGATGAAGATAGCCATGGGAGATCATGAATATAGTGATACTAGTGGTGGAGAAAAAGGTATAATTGATCAATATCTCGAACCTTTGAATTTAGAAAAAACATATTATTCTTTTGATATGAATAATGTTCATGTTACTGTTATTGATCCATTTATTGATTATGATCCTGACTCTCCTCAGTATCAATTCATTGAAAATGATTTAAAAGCTGCCTCTATCAATCCAAATATAGATTGGACATTTGTTGTAGAATCTGTGCCTATCTATACTTCAGCTTCTGATCATGCAGCTGATTCTACAATCAGAGATATTTATCATCCTCTTTTTGATAACTATGGTGTTGATTTAGTGTTTAGTAGTGACAATCACAACTATCAGAGGACTTTTCCAATAAATTATAACGGCAATGGTGATAGTTCTGATAGTCCTATCATAACAGATAGAGATCCAACTAGTTATAATATTGATAGTGGAGTAATTTATTTAATAATTGGCACTGGTGGTAGATCTCTTTATGAGATAGAAGATCAAGCATCTTTTGTTGCCAATCAATATGATAAACAATTTGGTTTTCTGAATATTGATATTTATTCTGATAAAGCCTTGCGAGGAACTTTTTATGTCAATGAGGATGATAGCCTCAAATACTATCCTGTCAGTAATACAAATGACAATATAGCTGATCATTTTATAATTTCTAATATGAAAGTATCAGGAGCAAAAGAAGTTAGTTACCTAGACTATTAGTGAAAAAGATAAACTAAATAATCTACTAGATATTTTTAAAATAATATTTTATAAATTCTTATAAAGGTTAAAACTGTATCGCAATTTACTAATTATATAGGATAAGATAAATTTAGTTACTAATAGATAGTATCGTATATTACATTTTATTAGATTAAAATAATAATAATTCATCTTTAGTATAAATTATTTTAAGAATAAAAGTATCAAGGAAATGGTACAGCATTAAAAGGAAGTATAAATGGCACATCATTTTCTTCCTCATCTTTTTCTATTACGTCATCTTCTCTACTATTATCTCTTCTATTATCATCATCATCATTTTCTTTTCCTAGGGTAATATGATTATAAAATGAAATATTGATACTCAGGAATAGTAAAATACTTAGTAAAATTGGAAGATATCTTTCTTTTATAAGCAATTTAAGTTGCAAATCCATATTATTTTTAATTATATTAGCATTAAGTAACTAGTTTATAGATCATCAGTAGCTATATATATTATCTAATTAAATTAAGTAATAATTTAATAGTACCTTAACAGATTTTACTATTAATTATACTCTATTTCATTGTTAAAGTGATGGATTATTTAATACTAATAGTATTCTTATTTAAGAACTAAAATAAGATATACAATTAGTTCCTCATTTTAAACTAATTAGTTGATTTATATTGTTTTATTTGTGGCTATAAATTTTACCAATATTACTACTTTTGGTTTGTAAATGATAATTATATATAGATCAATATATTGTCATAAAATGGCTACTACATTTATTTACTATTGCTTGCTATCAATGAGAAATGATACTTCTTTTATTCCTTGTTCCGTAACAATGTATTTACCATTTTCATCTTGTGATAACCATCCTATATCCTTTAAAAATTCGATTACTGACATTATAAAATTCTCATCATGATCATACTTGCAATATCAATTATATCGACATATTGATGATTATTAGTTAATTGTTTTAGAGTATGTATAGCTAAAGATAAACCTCTTAACCTATCATGATCTTGTACTTCATAAGGAAACGTTAGCATATCTCTTCATCCTTCAAGAGTTCTTATCCGATCAATAAGGACATTTCATTAAAGTAAGCAGATCTCTATATACAACTATATAAGATTTCTTCATAGCAAAATTTGAAATCATATTCTTAAATATAATAATTGTTACTGATAAGTTTAGAGTAAATCTTTTTTATAGATCAATAGGGATTATAATAGATATTCTCTATAAGTCGTATATTATCCCAGGAAATACTATTTTTCTAGAAATATTTTAAATTTAATTTTTAGTTTTATGGAAAAGGCTTTTTAATTAAAAAGGTTATATAATCAATATATAAAAATTATTATGACTGCTATTAATATATTGATACTTTTTTCTATATTGTACCAATATCTCTCTATAGTCATATAAACTCTCTATAGTCAAATAAACTCTCTATTATAATTGCTTATTAATTAGAATTTATTATAATTAATTAACCTACGTCTGTCAAATCCGGAGAAAATGATTTTTTGCCAGCCTCATGTAATTTTTCTCCGGAACAAATATAAAATCATTGCAATTACAACAACTACTGAACCGAACTGGTATATTTTTTCTTACATCTGTACCTTAATTTTAAAAATATTATTATTATTACTGGATGTGTTAATTTAACTAAATAGTTTCAGATATGGATATTTGAAATATTATCTAACTACATATAATCTGAATTCCCTAGCAATAGTTGATCAATCACAAGATATTTCATATCCAAAAGCTGGTGAATGGGAATCCAGTTGAATAATCGAAGTTTTTGATAAATTGGAAAAGATTCTTGGTTGTTAGATATTCAAGCTCATAGTCTTGAAGAATGAGGCCAATTGTTATTGATGAATATTCCAAGGATCTTAATCTAATATCAAATCATAGTAATTTTTATTAGTTGAAGCTTCAAAAATTTTTGCTTTACAGTTATTAAACAGCAGAAGTATATACATATAACTATAAGCTATCAATATAGATCACAAGGGGATAATTTCATCAAGTTTTACAATCACTTAGATTTCACTATTTTGTAAATTGAAAAGCAAATGTAGTTGGTTCTTTATTATGAATATCATAAAGAAATTGCAATCTTAATAATTTTCCATAAGTAACTATATCTCTAGACATATTTTCCATACGTGACTGTAATTGGGGATTATTGATATTATACTGTTTATCAAAATCGTTTTCTGAATGTATAGAGATTCCATAAGGTAAACTCCATCCATAACATTGACGTATAGCTGTTCTCATATGATCCATGACAGTCAATCCTTTTTCATGAGAAGATACAATATACCCAAATATTTTCCCAGATAATTCGTACCAATAATAATCTAAAAAATTTTTCATTCCACCAGACATTGATCCATGATAATCCGGTGTTGCTAAGATAAATGCATCAGCATTTATCATCTGATTATTTAATTTTTTAATATCTTCTGAAATTTCTCTTGGTTTATTTGGATTAAAAACAGGTAAATTAATTTCACGTAATTCTATTAATTTTGTATCTGCTCCATATCGTTGTGATTTCTCTAAAACCATTCTTAATACTCTGTTACTTGAAGAATTTTTTCTTAAACTTGATCCTATACCTAAAAGCTTGAAACCAGTAATTTTTTTATTAATTAAATTTATCAATGATTCATCATTAATTTCCATTTTTTACTTTTCCTATTGTCTTAAATTTATTCCTTTTATACGGCAAAATCGTTTGAATCCATCTCATATTTTTAACTAGCAAATATGATGATGTATATAATATACCAAATAATAAACTATATAGATCTATAATGAAACTATATGATATCTAAAAAAATATCAAATACTATAAAGATTAGGGGCGTAGCATTCAATACGAGAAATTCAAACAAATACAATAATAATCACCATTCTCTTATTCCGTTACAAAAATTATCTAAATTTGATCCTATATTCAAATGGATAATAATTGGAGCAGCAGCATATACTCTTTTTATGTTATTTTTAATACTTTTTGCAGTTGGAGATGGCTCAAAAGAAATTTTTATAGAAGAAGGATTTAACTTTTTAACTAGTACCGATTGGAATGCGGTACCTGGTAGAGAATCATTTGGAGCTTTGCCATATATCATTGGTACATTGGTTTCTTCAGGTATAGCAATGGCAATTGGTGTTCCTATTAGTTTAGGTATAGCAATATTTCTATCTGAAATAGCTGGTTCAAAATTAAAAACTTCTTTATCATTCATTATTGAACTTTTAGCAGCAGTTCCCAGTATAATATATGGTTTTTGGGCATTATTTGTATTTAGATTTTGGATTGTGGATTTTGTAGAAAAGCCTCTATACAATTTATTTGGTGGTTCTTTGCCATTTTTTGCTAAAACACCTTTTGGTCTAGATGTATTTACAGCTGGTATAGTGCTTGCTATAATGATAATTCCTATAATTTCTTCTATTATTAGAGAATTATTACTTGTTGTACCTAATTCTCAAAGAGAAGCAGCATATAGTTTAGGTGCAACTAGATGGGAGACTATTAAAATTGCTGTATTACCTTATGCTAAGTCTGGAATCTTAGGAGCCACTATAATTGGACTAGGAAGAGCAATCGGTGAAACAATGTTAGTTACTTTAATAATAGGTAATGCAATTGGATTAAATGCTATTCCAACTTCTATATTCTCACAAAGTCAAACTTTATCAAGTTTAATAGCAAATGAATTTAATGAAGCTGCATCAGAGTTGCATCTATCTGCACTTATTGGTCTTGGAGCTGTTCTACTTTTGCTTACAATGGTAATAAATGTAATAGCTCAACTTTTGGTCTTCAAAATGGTAAAAACTTCTAATCCGGGAGGACGAACCTAACAAATGTCATCTAACGCTGATGAAATGGCTAATAGATATACAAAAAGACGAAAGAATATCCAAGAGATGATGTCAAAAACATCTAATAGAAAAATATATGTAAATAAATTAGTAACAATTTTAACTATAGGTTGTGTTATTTTTGCATTAATTCCTCTTGGTAGTATTCTTTTTGAGGTTTTTAAAAACGGTTATTCTGCCATTAGTTTTGAATTTCTTACTCAAAAACCTGGTTCAATTGGGTCTGGTAAAGGAGGCATAGGCCCAGCAATCCAAGGAACTTTAATCGTAGTAGGTTTAGGATCTCTTATCGCTGTACCTGTAGGTATTTTGGCTGGAATTTATCTATCTGAATATGCAAAAAGCAATAGTAAATTTGCCTTTGCTGTACGATTCTTTAACGATGTAATGACTGGATTACCTTCAATTATAGTTGGTATTGTTGGTTATATCTTAATAGTTCTTTCTATTGGTTCTTTTTCTGTTATTGCAGGAGCATTTTCTTTATCTTTGATAATGATTCCACTTGTTACTCGAATAACTGATGAAACTCTTAAAATTGTACCAAATTCTATTAGAGAAGGAGCTCACTCACTTGGAATTCCAAAATGGAAAATCACTTTATTTATAGTGATAAAAACTGCAATTAGTGGAGTTCTAACCGGAATAGTATTATCAATAGCAAGAATTGCGGGAGAAACTGCTCCATTAATTATGACTATACTAGGAACCAGTTTATTCTTTTCTTCTCTTACTGGACCAGTAGATGCTCTTCCACTTAGAATATGGAGGTTAGCGTCTCAACCGTATGAATCTGCTCATGCTACTGGATGGGGTGCTGCTTTGATCTTGATTCTGATTATTTTAGGACTAAATATCAGTTTAAGATTACTATCACAAAGAAAGGGTATGGGTTCTGCAAAACATACATGAGTATTCATCTATAGGAATTATATACCTATATACTTCATCTATATAGAAATAGTATATCTATATTATATCTAATCATAAACTATACATGTATTGTTATTTCTAATAAACTATTGGCCGTATATATGGATGGTAGCGAAGTAAGAAAAATACAGTTTACTGGTAAATCAACCTATGTTCTATCCTTACCTAAAAAATGGGTAAGTGAATTAAATCTAAAACCAGGTGATCCTGTAACCATTATTCGCGAACCCAATAATACTTTATCTATAATATCTGATATTACAAGATCCTCAATTGAAGCTGTTGATGAAGCAACAGTACAAGTATTAAAAGAAGAAAACGCTAATTCCCTTAAACGAAAGATAGTTTCAATGTATCTTGCTGGATACAATATAATAAATCTTAGATCGAAATTAGGAAGAATTAACCCTATTCAGCGTGAAGCTGCACGAGAGGTTGTTCGTAGGAATTTGGTAGGTACAGAAATAATTGCTGATTCATCTGATTTAATAACAATTCAAGTATTGATTACACTTCCCGAACTTTCAGTAAATACTGCGGTTAGAAGGATGTTTCTTCTTGCTACTTCGATGCATAGAGATGCAATGACATCATTAACTGAATTAAATTCTGAATTGGCTAATGCTATTATTCAATCTGATGATGAAGTTGATCGATTTAGTCTTTATATCCTGAGAAATCTTGTCATTGCAACAAAAAATGAAAGAATATTAAATGACGTTGGATTGCAAAAAACTTCTGATTGTTTAAGTTATAGATTAGCAGTAAAAAGTATTGAAAGAATTGCAGACCATGCTTCTAAATTTGCAGAAAAAAGTCTTTCAATTAAAGAAAAAATTCCTAATGATGTTTTAGATGGTATTAAAAAAATGAGTGATTTGTCTTTGCAAGATCTTAATGATTCCGTTGAAGCGTTTTTAAGAAGGGATTATTTAATGGCAGACAAAATAGTAGATAGAAAAGAAAATGTACAACTTCTTGAAAATAATATTGTCTCTTTATTAGACGATACTGATCATGGAGAATTTAATCACTATAAAATTTTCATAAAACTTATACTTGAAGATCTAAGACGCACTGCAGAATATGCGAGTGATATAGCAGAGGAAGCCTTAAATCAAACAATAGGTGAAGTAATAAATATAGAAAAAAGACCTTCGCATTATAGAACATGATTTAAAGAATTTTTGATATGTTAACTATTAAAATAACAAATTAAATACTCTTCATAAAACATTACATAGATCATCTGAGCTAATTATGTCTTAATGATCTGATTAATTATCCTATATCCATTAACATTATATAAATTGATTAACATAAAAATTATAATAACAATAGTTAAAAACTTTATTTATTTAAAAACTATAAAAGATCATTAAAAATAATTATTTAGATTATGTAGATTTAAGAATTATTAAAATAAAAATAATTTATATCTGTTATCTATAATAAATAATATCAATTACTACTGAAACGCATTGCTGGATGCAATTTTTATTTTCGTGGACTAGATTCTCCTGTTACTATGTAATATACTGAGTCTCCAATATAACATGCATGATCTGCTATTCGTTCTAAATACCGCAATATCATTAATGCAGATATTGCACATCTTGGATCTTTAAGAAGATGATTACTAGAGTCTGTTTTTGGAGCAATTAAATCTCTTTGATAATTTCTGTATAAGGCGTCTATAGAACTATCCATATTATAGAGTTTTGAAACAGTTTCTTTTTCTTTAGTTTGTAATGCATTTATGCTTAATCTTATCATTTCAGATGCTAACTTTGAAGTCTGCATTACATGAGATTTATCACATTTATGAATTGAGCCCATTGTTTCTAATATTTCTACAATATCATAAGCATATCTACCAAATCTAGAAAAGCCATAAGCAATTTCCATACATGATCTAATAAATCTTAAATCGGTTGCCACAGGTTGATATCGCATAATTAATTCTGTTGCTAGGTCAGCTACTTTTGATTGAGATACTTTAAGTTTCTCTGACCATTCAAATATTTGTGTTTTATTTACAATACCTTTTTCATAAGATTCAATAGCATTAAGAACACACATTTCAGAAAGTTCTGCCATATTCATTATTGTTTTTGTTAAACGTTCTAAACCGTAGTCGATTAACCTTGCCAATGTACAATATATTATTGTAATAGAGATATAAATTAAGAATACAATAAAAATTATGTATTTCTTTTTATAGAAACGATATTACTACGAATATATATTTATCTGTAAATATTTTTTTTATTACCTTGAAAATATCTATTTGATTATATAATATTAATTATTAAAATGGTGACCATAAAAATTGTATCTCTTTTAATATTATTTATGATTTCAAAGAATTCAAAATTTTTATGTTACCCATTTTTACATATATTT
>DATFBJ010000331.1:0-9496 GCA_035253885.1 Nitrososphaeraceae archaeon | reverse complement strand
TCTCCTTCAGCTTGTTGTTCTGCTGCTTGGCCTGTCTCTTGTGTTACGTCTTCTCCTTCAGCTTGTTGTTCTGCTGCTTGGCCTGTCTCTTGTGTTACGTCTTCTCCTTCAGCTATTTCTTCTTCATCTGTCTGTTGCTCTTCACCTTCAAAATCTTCTGCTAGTTGTCGTCCTATTTGTCCTCCAGTTTCCTCTTCATCTTCAGCTATTTCTTCTACTCCTTCTTCATCTGTCTGTTGCTCTTCACCTTCAGAATCTTCAGATTGGGCAAAAGAAAATTGGCTAGATTCGAAGGAACTATCTGATGAAGCTTCATCACTGTTACCGCCATCACCACCATTGCCAAAAAAGTCTCCACCATCACTATTACCGCCGTCTCCTCCACCATTGTCACCGCCGTCTCCTCCACCATTGTCACCGCCATTGCCACCGCCGTCTCCTCCGCCATCGTCAGTGGAAGCATTAGCGATTTTAAATGATAAATTAGATGTAAAATCAGGATTAACATCAGAAATCATTTGAAAAGGGGATGAGGTCACCAACACTGTAGACATTACAAAAAGAAATACAATAAGCCCTATTTGATATGGTACATTCTTCTGTTTTTTCATTACTAAGATAAACAACAATTACAACTATTAAAAACCTTTTAGATATTCTATATCCTAATTTTCTTCTAAATGAAAAATATATAAAATTCTACCTATTTATTTTCAAATAAAATCTTTAATGGAATGAACCATAATTCAATTTTTTTATATTGCTATAATTGAGTTTGAATTTTTGAAAAATTTTTATATAAAAATGAGATTTTCATTTGAAACTATTACCAAAGATTTGATAAAAATATTATTAATCCTTAAAACTCAAAAACTCTCATATTTAATCAAATTATAATTGTACGAGGCATTTTCTTCAATATATTTCATCATAGGAATTTTTTCTATTCCTTTTTTCTTTGTCTTTAATGATGCCATTACAGCACCAACACCAAAACTAAAAGCCCATAGTGGATCGCGTTCTTTTACAAATGCGCAAGTAAATGCAGATGCAAGAATGTCTCCTGCTCCAGTGGAATCTGCTGTATTTATCTTATTAATATTAAGCCAATAATGTTTATCTTGATTCAACATATGGATTCTTTGATTTTCTGAATAAATAGCATAGTCGATGTTATTTTTTAATTTTAATTTTCTTAGTGTATTGATATCATAGCCACCAGTAAAACAATAGAGCTCCTGTGGATCTATTTTTATTGCGTCAATATTTTTAAAAAATAATGAATCTAGATTTTCATTAATAAGAATCTTATTATTTGTATCTAACTTTCTGGTATATCCTTGAGGATCTAACATTAAAAAATCATTATCATCATTATGTTCAATTAGATATTCTAAAACAGAATACGCAATCTCATCTAGAACTGGGCTAATAATCCAGCAATCGGTATTAATTTGTTGCAGATCAGAAACTAATATAGAATCACATTTATCTAACAAACATAATTCTCTGTTTGAATCGAAAATTTTCAAAATAAATTTTGTTGTTGGTGATTGTGAAAGTGAAGAATTACTAATTTCAAAACCATAATTTTTAAAAAAACGCAGATCATCATTACTAAAATCTACTCCAAACTTAGTTACAAGTCTAACTTTCGCCCCAAATTGTTTCGCAATAAGTCCACAATAACAAGGTGGTCCACCTAAACTATAAGTGATCTGTTCGGTATCAAGAATTATTTTATCCTTTACTATGTTTGAAACAATTGTTAAATGCATTTTCTCTATAATATTTTTACATATTGCCTATTGTAAATACTATGTTATTTTCAAATATGCAATTCATTAAAATAATAATTTGTATTTTTAGTAAATGTGGTTAATTTGATGATTTAATTATGCTATATATAACATTCATAATCAAAATCTTTTATTTACGATAAAAATTAGTTATAAGTCTATTGAAATAATAGTAAAATTATAATAATAAAATTTACAATATTAATACATACTTTGAATAAAAATTATAATTATTTAGAAACTTTTGAAAAAGCAAAATATATCAATATTCAAACTTACAAAAAAAATGGCTATCCAATATTAACTCCAGTTTGGTTTATTATAAGAGATAATAAAATTTTTTTTAGGACAAGTCATAATTCTGGAAAGATTAAAAGAATTAGAATTAATAACAATGTTAAATTTGCTTTATGTGATATTCGAGGAAAAATAAAAGGAGAATGGCATGAAGGAATTGCTAAAATAGAAGATGATTCAAATAATATCATTCTTTCCCAGATAGATAAAAAATATGGTATATCTTCTCGTCTTTTGAAAATCTTTTATAAAATTAAGAAAATAAATATTGTTATTTTATCTATTGAACGAAAAAATTAATCTAAAAGGAGTTTATAATAATGTCTATTTTTGATATAAGATAAAATAAAATATTATAATGGTTCAGCATGTACAACAACTCGTGTTGCGCCTGTATCATACATTACCATTTGTTGAACATCAGTAGCAATTTGATGAGCATCATATACCGTGAGATTATTGGGATTAGAAGATTGAATTTTTATTGTTAAAGTAATATGTTGCTCTCCACCCATATCCACTATCCCGATATCTTTACAGTCTACTACACCTTTTATTTTAAAACATGATTTACGAATTTTTTCTATATGGAATGGATTGACTTCTTTTTCGATCCCAATAATTTTTTCTTGCTCGGTTTCAAATTCAATATGTGTTGTAATATTTTTTATATTAGGAATTTCTTCTTTAACTTTTGACTCGAATATTTCTATAATATTATGTGCTGTTCTTAAATCTAATCCGCTATCTACTTGAACATCTAAATATAAATGTAATAATCCATCATTATCTTTATTCTGTTCCTTAAAATCAGTAACGAATTCTTTGCTAGCTGAAATATTATCAGTCTTGTCTAACTTATTTTCAAAGGATTCTTTATCAATATGTTTTCTCCTATATAACGGTAATTGAGAAAAATAAATCGAATGTACATTTTTAATTCCCTCTATTTCTGATGCAATTAATCGTATTATGTCAGTTATGGTTTCTGATTCTGATTCTATTGCATCCACATGAACTAATACATCTGAATTTGGAATTATATGTTTTATTCGATTCTCGACACTTGTAGCAATTTTATGCGCTTTATCGTTAGTTGTTGTTCTAGGTACTTCGATATGAAGATCTATGAAAAATTTTGAGCCTACATTCCTTACTCTAATATCATGAGCTTTATCTACTCCTTCTAATCCTGAAACTGATTCCAATACAATATGATTAATTCCTTTTGGAGCTTTATCTAAAAGAACATCTAGTGTTCGTTTTCCTAGACCAAGAGAAGTGTAAATTATCATACAGGCAATTATTAAAGCAGCATATGCATCTGCATTTGGTATTTGTAAAACTAATACAGCAACAAGTCCTACAATAACAATTGAAGAAGATATCATGTCTGCTTTAAAATGTAGTGCATCTGCTTCAATGGCCTGACTACCGTATTTTCGAGCAACACGGAAAAGGATTTTTGATCTCCAGTAATCTACTACTATTGAAATGATCATTATTGCAAAAGAAAAAAATGTTATTTCTGGCTCAATGATTTTAAAGAAAATTCTCTCTAGTCCCTCATAAAAAATGTATCCAGCAACAAGAAATAGTAATAATATTTCTGTTAGGCTAGAAAGACTTTCAATTTTAGCATAGCCATATGTAAATTTTGTATCTGGAGGTCTAATTACTATTCTAATTGCATATAAGGTCATAAGGGCTGCAAGGACATCTAGCCCTGAATGGAATGATTCTGAAAGAATCCCGAGACTGTTAGTAGAAAACCCAATAACAAGTTTAAGTAAAGCAAGACAAGATGAGGCAATTATAGAAATTATGACTACACGTTTTTTTTCTAGAAATGCTAAGTCTTTTTGTTTATTGAAAATTTTTTTATCTTCTTTATCTGGATTATTGGATGAAGAATTATCCTCTTCCTCGGTCACAACAAAAAGATATTGTGTAATTACAATATAATAGTATTTAAAAAATTCTTGAATAAATCAAGATATATATTATTAAATCTCTTTTACAATAAACAGCAAGAAATATTGTTTTAAGTTTGTATTACCTTAAAATTCTCAAAATATTCTATTAAAATATATCAACTTAATCAAAGGAATTTTGTAATTATAATGTTAGGAAATGCCGGTTTGGACTTTAATAATACTCAAAATAAATATAAATGACACAATAACAAGTTGATCATATCTTGAGAAATTATCGGTTTGTTCTAGGACCAATTATTGTTATGTTCTCTATTTTAATTATTTTGTTGATTAATAATAATGCATTCGCAGAACTATTGTTTAATGATCCTACTCTTAAATATGAAATAATTGCAGAAGGCTTAACGAATCCAACTGGAATAGCCTTTATTAATAATGATATTTTAATTGCAGAAAAGGAAGGAAATATACGATTATTATCAAACCAAAACTTAGATGAAAAACCTTTCCATGAATTCTCTGTTAATTCGAAAAGTGAAAGAGGTTTATTAGGGATTGAAACTGATGGTAATAGTATTATTTTTGTTTATCTAACTGAGATAACTAATGATAATTCTCTGAGGAATAGAATCTATAAATTTTCATGGAATGGAAATGAATTAACTAATCCACAGCTGTTACTTGATTTGCCTGCTCTCCCAGGCCCAAATCATGATGGTGGTAAATTAGTATTAGAAAAGAGTAATAATTCACCTATTAGTAATAATTTATATGTTGTAATAGGAGATCTCAATCATAGGGGAATTTTACAAAATATAAATTCTAATGATAAGCCAGATGATACTGGTGTAATTTTAAGGATAAATTCTAAAGATGGATCTGCAATTGAGACTAATCCATTTTATTCAAATTCTGATACATCTAAATATTTTGCTTATGGTATAAGAAACAGTTTTGGAATTGCAATTGATCCTCTAACTGGAACTTTATGGCAAACTGAAAATGGACCTAGTGAATATGACGAGATTAATATAGTTAAACCAGGTTTTAATAGTGGATGGGTTCAATTTATGGGTCCAATGTCTAGGTCTGATAATTCATTAAATGATCTTCAAGTTATACCTAATTCTTTCTATTCTGATCCACAATTAAGTTGGAAAGATTCTGTGGGTTTAACAGATATAGAATTTCTTAATTCTTCAAAATTGGGTGAACAATATCTTTATAAGATGATAGTTGGAGATTATAACCAAGGAAATCTATATATTTTATCTCTAAATGAAAAAAGAGACAATATTTTGCTAGATACAACAAATAAAAATCTTTTCGACAAAGTAATTGATAACAATGAAGAAGATGATTCAATTCTGTTTGGAACTGGTTTCGGTTCAATTACTGATGTAGAAATTGGTCCAGATGGTTTCCTATATGTATTATCTTTTCACGACGGTATATTATACAAGATTTACAAATAATTAATAATGTAATCTAATTAGTAAAAGTTTTTTTTTATTGTTATTTATGTTGCTTTAAAAATGGAGGATATCTATTACAATATTTCTGATAAAAATTACAAAAATTAATGCAATTAGACACGCTAAATACTACACATAACTGTTAGTTCAAAGATCGTAGATACCATTAAACATATGCAATATCATTGTCTGAGCGTAATTAAAATAAAAAAAATTATTTGAAAAATTATTTGGAGAAATGTATTGAAATATATAAATTGTTAGAACCTATTAAGTTACATACGAGACTTGGCAGGATATTTATTCTTATTTATAATATTGTTTTTGAATTTATTTACTTTACAATTTGTCAATGCTCAAAACAACTCAACTCTAATTCTAGAAAATGAAGCATCTAAAAGCAGTTCTCAAGAAAAACCAAAAATTGCTGTTTCAATTGAAGGAACACCAAAAGATGATAAAATTCGTGGAGGAGATGGAGATGATGAAGTGGATGGAGGAAATGGGGATGATATACTTTATGGAAAAAATGGAGATGATAAATTTGATGGAGGTAATGGCGAGGATATTTTATATGGCGACGAAGGTGACGATGAACTTGATGGAGAAAAAGGTAATGATGAACTAACGGGAGGACCAGGTGAGGATGAATTAAAAGGAGGAAGTGGAGCAGACTTATTCGTTTGTGATGAAGATGACGAGGTTGTAGATTTTGATTCTAGTGAACAAGACAGGAAAGATGGAACATGTGAAATCATTGATCAGGGATTACCTCCGCTTATTGATGAAAATGCTAATAATAATAATGACGATTTTAATAATGGCTTTGAAGATGAAGAGGATGATTTTTTTTCATCTTTAGGTCCCCTATTTTAATTCAAGTATATCAATAAATTACTGGGTGTTAATTGAAAGTAATTGTAAGAAATTTAAAATATTTTTCTGTTTTCAGAAATAATATTAACAATTAGTTCTAAAATTATGTTATCTGTAATTTTTTGAATCTCAATTATTATTGTATATTTATAAAAACAAAAAATTCAATGGTATATAATAAATATATTGTTTCTAATTAAACAAATCTATTAGAACTTAAAAAAAGGATTCATCTTAGAAAGATAGCTATAGCGTACTATTAGGGCATTCCTATGTATTTTAAATTTCAGCGAATAAATTAATAAGATGCTAATAAATTAATGAAAGATCTGTTAGCTATTTTGTTGATCTCTTCTTTTATTGTTTGTACGATAATTACCATACGGACTACGTCTATATCCGCTTCCTCGATAATTATTTCCATAACCATACCTATAATTATTATCTGATCTGTTACTAGTACCATTATAGTAATTAGTGTAAGATTTGTCACGATAATGACTATGATACGATACTCTTTGAATAACAGGTATTTCTATACCCATTTCGTCATTAAGTTTACGCATATTTTGTTTAGTTCTTCTCATAATTCTTGTAAATGTCTCTATTCTTTCATTAGATACCAGTGATATTGCTATCCCAGTAGCGCCTGCTCTAGCAGTTCTTCCTATTCTGTGAAAATAGGTATCAGGATCTTCTGGTACATCGTAATTTATAATATGACCTACAGTAGGGACATCTATTCCTCTCGCTACTATATCAGTAGCAACAAGAATACTTTCACTTCCATTTCTAAACCTATTGATAGAATAGTTTCTTTGTTTTTGTGAAAGATCACCATGAATCATAGCTGCTTTAAATCCCTCTTCTTTCAAGTATTGAAATACTTTTTGCGTCCTTTGTTTCGTTGAAACAAAAATAATTGTCTGTTGCTTTTGGTTTCTATTGCGTATAAGAGTACATAGGTGTTTAAATTTTTCATTTTCTTTAACAATTAAATACGATTGATCAATAGTTTCAAGGCTTAATTCATCCTTATTTAGTCTGATTTCAGAATAATCCTTCATGTATTCTTGTGCAAGGTTTATGATTTCAGTTGGCATGGTTGCTGAAAAAAGGCATGTTTGTCGATCTTCATTAACATAAAAAAGTATGAATTTAATATCTTCTATAAAGCCCATGTCTAGCATTCTATCGGCTTCATCTAAAATAACATATTTTACATTATCCAATTGAATTGATCCTCTTTTAAGATGATCTATTAATCGACCAGGAGTTGCTACAACAATTTGAACTCCTTTTCTCAATTGTTCCTGCTGTAACGCAATACTCTGTCCGCCGTAGATAGAAATTGTTCGAATGCCTATATATTTTGAGAATTTATTAATTTCATTTGTAATTTGCACAGCTAATTCTCTAGTGGGGACTAAGATTAATGCTTGAATAGGAACACGACTTTTAATTTTTGTTAATATTGGGAGAGCATAGGCAGCTGTTTTACCAGTACCTGTATGTGCTTGACCTATCATATCTAAACCTTTTAGAAAAATTGGTATAGATTCCTTTTGGATAGGGAATGGATTTTTATATCCATGTTCATTAAGTGCTTTGATAATAGGAGCACTAATTCCTAAATCTTCGAATGTAGATTCCATTTTTTATTTTTCACTTTTAAATTAAACAAAAGCACGGAAAATATGAGAAGTAATATAGATTAACTTAACAAATCTGCCGTAAATTCTCTTGTTATTTAATATGTATTGAACTAACTTATAAGGTATACTGATCTTCAATTTTTATTATATCTCTATGATCTTACCAATTTAGGCAAAAAAATAAGATGATATTACTAATTCCATATTTAAAATAGTAACTTTATTATATAAAAAACAATACAATTAGATTAATATAATTTTTATTAATATTGGCTCTATTAAAGTAACGATATAGATTTAGCTGTGAATGTTCTCTTTCTATTTTAAAATAAATTATTAGAATAAAATTAAAGGAGACTATTGATTTAAGAATAATAATATAAAATTTTATTATTGTTATTTCAAAGAATAACAAAATGCCATGATATTACTTAATGAAGCAGTTTGTTAATTTTTTATAAAACAAAAGATTTTGTATTATATAATTTAACAATTACTAAGATACCTAAGACGTAAAAAAGAATCTATGTCAAGTTAAATAGATAGAGCTACTCATGGAAAAGTTCTATTTCTAATCTTGTAGATAAATAAAAGGATTTAAAAGAAATAAAGAACAGCTACTATTATTATATTATTGTATTATTAATTATAATGCATATATATTCTCTTTATATTTTTCTACCTTCTTGTTATTTTATTCTTAGAAATAGATCATCTAAAGCAAAATTATATTTAAATATGGGAATATAAAAGAATTTTATAGAATTGCATTTAAAGGTTTGGTTCTTCTCAAATTAAAAAGGAAAAATCTCTACATCCATAATTGATGAAATATATTATTCAAATAGAAAATTAGTAAGATATTTCTGCTGGAAAGGTTGCAATCAAACCAATTCATAAAACTATGATTGAAACTCTACATACAACATCGGAAAACTGTTTGATGATAAAAGAACAATAATCAGTATTTCGAGGATAGAAATGAATCATTTAATAATTACTCTATTCACTTACACAAAAAGAATGAAGGAATTGAAGATAACTTATCATGTGCATTACATAAATGGATACAATTTTTGTTTCGGTATGTATAAAATGATTCATTATTTAAAGATTGTTTTATAATTAGGTTACAAGAAGGTGTTAGGTTGTTAAATCTTAAATTAATGGAATTGAAAAATTCTATCTTTTTGACATGTTATGCACATCAGCAAATATTAATTATATAAGATTACTTTTAATATAAAACAATATTTGTATTATAATATTATATAAACAAATCGTATAATTTATGATTCATAGCTTAATTATCTTTAGCAAATAGAAGATATTACATCTCATTGATTCCAAAGCTTTGAAAACACATGTTACACTTAAATTTTTCTTTACCTGGATTATTAGATATAACTTCTAATTGACTTTTTGTCCTACATCTAGGGCATTTTCCATATACAGTT
>DATFBJ010000330.1:0-8328 GCA_035253885.1 Nitrososphaeraceae archaeon | reverse complement strand
AAAATAATAATATTACAGATTTGATAGTAAAAGATAAAAAAACAAAAGACATAAAATATATTGATACAAAAATGATTGTTAATTATTAAATTTAATTGAAGAACTTAAAACAGAATATAAATCAATTAATATATAATTGTTAATATTAACACTGTAATTAATTTTCTTTAATATAATAGTAATATTAAATAACTATATATTAGTAAATAAAAAAAAGGGAATAAAGAGATAGTATTATAATATTGTGTTATTATTTGATCATGGTCATCATTATCGACTATTAATCTATGCTATTATACAAATTATTTAAATAAATCAAAAAAGAATCCACTATCTGGTGGTTTTTGTTCATCAATTGTTGGAGTTTTGTTTGCTACTGTTGTTACTTCTTTTACATCCTGATTTCCTAAATTCGAGTCATCATTTTGTTGTTGTGTTGATAAATTTTGATTAACTTTGCTATTGCCACTACTATTATTTTTTATATTTTCACAATCATTTTCTGGATTTGTATCCTTTTGTGTAACATTAAAATCTGTTATAGTATCTGTTGCTGTTCCACAAATGAATATGTCTCTGTCTGGACCCCCAGTTAGTGTATCGTTGCTTGGTCCTCCTATTAAGGTATCATTTCCTCTATCTCCGTATATTCTATCATTTCCCTCTGCACCGTCCATATGATCATTTCCTGCTTTTCCCCATAGAACATCTCTCCCTTCATTACCATAAATAATATCATCTCCACTTCCACCACTGATATCATCTCCTGCCTCTTTTCCTGCAAGAGTATCGCTGCCATTCAGTCCTTTGATAACATCTTTATTTATTGTACCAGTAATGTTATCTGCATTTTCAGTTCCATTGATATCATCTGCCCATGCACTATCAAGAATAGTATGTTTTTTAACCTCTTCTTGCTGGTGAATGAGATCCGACTCCATAAAGATAACAGAAAGAAAGGAAAGCATGCATAACATAGATGCATAGATAATTTTTTTTTGGAAATCTATTGTGTTATTAAAATTCATCTTTTTTCTTATTGTAGAAAAAGTATGAACAATTAAAAAGAGTATTGGAAGATAATTCCATAAAATTGCTATTGGATTTATATTTAAAGATTTTTTAAATTAATTGATCATGTAAATAGCATATAACAATTCTTTTATTCTAAATTACTTTGTTTACAAAAAAATTTAGTATAGTATATTATATCTGTTAATTTTTAGTATCAATCAAAATAAATATAGAAAAAAAATTAATTGAATTGCAATTCTTGCATATCTATATCGTTCAATGGAATTGATAGTGAAGGTAATGATTGAAAGTCAACTTGATTAACATCCTTGGGATTGAATTGAAAGGTAGGTTCAAAATTTGGAAGAGTATCGTTGGCAATGAGAGCTAATGGTGATGGTGTTTCTGATGTTGGTGATGGTAATTGAGGTGATTTGAAACCTGATTTATTAGGATGGTTAATATTATTATTATCAGATATTGCTATTATTTCGTTAGGTTTTTCTTTACATGAACCAACAATTTGATCGGCTTCACTAGCATTAAAATCCATTACTGTATCGTATTGATTACAGAGAAAGATATCACTTCCTCTTCCTCCTGCCATTATGTTAATTCCCTGACCTCCATCGAGAGAATCATTTCCCAAATTACCATAAAGTTTATCATCTCCTTGTCCACCAAACAAGATATCGTCTCCTATCTCGCCTTTTATTATATCATTCCCTCCTTGTCCACTAATTTTATCATCTCCAATTCCACCGTCTATTTTATCATTTCCTTCTTTGCCTAATAATAAATCATTACCATACTTACCATTAATCTTGTCATCTCCTATTCCTCCCTTTAACTTGTCACTATTTGAAGTTCCTTCAATTAATACATGAACTTTAGGTTTGAGTATTGTATTATCATCAGCCAGAACAGGACTTTTTGAATCGCTATTAAAAATCATTATCTCAGAGTCTTTTAGAATTTGTCCATTAGCAAATTTTAGCACAGAATATTGTAGAGGTAATATCAGTGAGATTATTACCACCAAAGATAAAATGTATAGATGCTTTATCAATTTTATATTTCATTTTTTAGATTTATGATATAGAAATTAAACATTTGTAAAGATTTAATTTAAAAAGTATAGAATAAAATATCTAAAGTACATTTTTCAATAGTTTTTTAATTTTTCTTTTTTATTCCAATAAAAAATATGGAACAATAACATAATAATAATAATAATAATAATTAAAATATAAATATTATTTTGTTTTTATTATAAAGTAATAAATTAGATAAAAATATTTATTAAAAACATATGTAGACACATTTATTTTTAACATAATACGATATCTTTAACTGATTCTTAAAATAATAGTATACTAAACAGCTTTTATCGAGAGGATTTTTGTAAATTATTAATAATAGAAAAAGCAGGTTGGAACATGTATATTTAGTAATAAATAAAATAACCACTACTTAAATCATCACTTGTATATTAAATAAATAACAGAAATGAATTCCTTGGTCTAGTTTTAAATTCACCAATTTAATTATTTAAATAACAAAATTGAATTAATAGAGTATATCTGTATAACAGGTTATCGATAAATTTCATAATTTTAATCCTTAGATAGATTCTTGATATATTCTCTTCTGGTAGTCACAATCATCTCTAATTTTAAAAGATTAATCTAATATGTATATAATAACAATAATTTTTTTTATAAAATAAAAAAGTTGGAATTATTTATTTTATATACACAAACAAAATTATTTATAAAAATAACGATAAAGAAAATAATGATAAATATTTTGAGATTTGTGTATTAGTAGACAAGTCCTGCTTCATTAGTAATTTCTGATACGTTCTTATATTCTTTATCTGCTATTTTTTCTATTTTTTCCAATAATGTTTTATCAGTTACATGTGTTTTTACAAAATTGATTATTTTATCTTTATTAGCTGGGAAATCTAGTTCCTTAAGTATTTGAGCTAGCGAGGCAACCCTTTCGTAATCTTCTACATTTACCTCTTTTCTTTGACCAGGAATTCCTCCCTGTTCACTAATTACCCCTGATGTTTCACCAATATTTTGAGCACCGGGAATTTGGTCTGTTTTTTCATTTTCATTTGGTCTCATGAGAACATATGTACATAAAAATATTTATTGATTGATTGAAATAGTCCAATTATATTCTTTTTAAAATAGATATATATATATAATAAGTAAATTTCTTTTCTAATTTATAATAGCTAGATTTTAAAGGTGGGAAATTAATGAATTGATATTGCATTATATACAATAAATTAATAATAAGAATTTAGCCTACTAAAATTAAGTTATTGTTATTCTTTTATGCATGATTTAATACTCTTTATTTGTTTAAAGTTTTATTAAAATAATTTTATGTTATAAGATATATTATTTAAAACTATTACATTTTTTTGGTCATTATTATTAAAATAACTACTTGAAGAGGAATTTAATTTTATATTCTATAATTAAATACATTGTACATGTTAGTTATTGATTCTTAGTATTCTAAATATAATGAAAAAGTTATTTAATAATTGTGTTCAAGTCAGGAACTACTATCACAAGTTTTTGTATCGTTATTGTTTTTTTATTTTTATATTTTGGTTTAACAACAAAAGATCAAGCAAATTATCACAATAATTTTTCAACTAATATAGATGCATTTGCTCAAGAAGAGAATAAACCTCCTGTTGTTAAGAATTCAAAGATAATCAAATTTTCAGGTATTAATTATGAAGATATTGCAAATAGTGGTGATATTAATCCAAATAGTTTTACAGTATCCGTATGGTTTAACACTGCTATGAATGTCACTGGAAAAATAGACAATGTTTTTTTATTAAATAAAGGCGGATTTGGAAGTGATAGACCTGGATTTAATCTTAATTATGGCCTATGGCTTAACAATAGAGAAAAAGTTGCAGGTGGATTTGAGACTTCTATTGGTGATGATTATTTTGTAACATCTCAAGGTTCTTACGCTGATGGAGTATGGCATAATGCAATTCTAACTTTTGATGATGTGTCAAACTTGTTAAAATTATATATAGATGGAGTAGAATCTGCAACAAATACCCCAAATAAAGGAACAACTCCAGATAATACAGGAAAACAACCCATTAGATTGGGAGCAAATTCATTAGTTGAAAAGGGATTAATAAAAGGAAATTATACTGGACAATTAAATAATATACAAGTATGGGATTATGCTTTTACTAAAGAACAAATAGGAGCCTTATTTAATATAGAATCAAAGATATCTAGATAATACAGCATTTAAAATGAAATTATAAATATTGAACTATAATAGTAAGTTATACCGATGAAACCATTAGTCTAATTTTTATCTGTATTTTTAACCAATTAATAAATTGTTATAAAGGTTAATTTTCATTAACATTTTAATTTTCTTTTATAGAGTAATTGATAAAAAACTTTTGATTATCTCTGTATGTGATTAGGAAAGATAATGTCTTGGATGTCGTTATTGTAAAGAACTAGAGAAGATATTAATATTCTTATAATACTATGATAAAATATTCCATAATAGAAATGTATATCCTTTTTATTTTATAAATTATAAATAATTATAATATGATTGGTAAATGTGAAAGTTGTGGAACTTCTGATGTAGAGGTTACAATCTCAAAAAAAAATGGGAAAGAAAAACAAATATGTAATCAATGCCGTCCAGCAGATGGAGCATATGGCTATTGATGAAATTAGTTAAATAGGCCAATTTTTTTGGTGTTTATGGATATATCTTATTTATAGTGAATTTACGGAAATTCAATTTTGTATTTTTATAAAACATAAAGTAAAAATTTATTTATATTTTGTTGTTTACATAATTCATAATGGGATTGTTAAACCCTACAAATGTTTTAAATAATTATTTGATAATAATATCTCAGAAAATAAAAATAGAAGTTAATCAGTTTAAATTTAAGTTTATACTTCATAATCACAATAAAAAAATAACAAATACTATTAATTACAAAATCTATAATAACAATCTAAATAATGTTATCTCTTAAATTTATTTTATTAAATTTTAAAAAAAGGATAATGATCAACTAATGATAGAGCAATCAAATTCTGCGACTGATAATTTAATTGGGTCAGATGCATTTACTGTTGATAACAAGAAAATTGGAAAGGTAATTGCACTTGATAAGACAAAGAACAAAAATCATTTAATAATATCAAAAAAAGGTATTGTACATGATGAAGAGTTCCATATTCCTATTGACTCGATAACTGAAATTATAGATAAAGAGTCTAAGATTATTATAAATTTAAATGACAAGGAAATAAAACATGGTTATGAATTTTTAAATAAAGATAGTCCTTCTTCGGATTTAATTAGTGGAAAGTCAGATTCCACCTTGTCAACTCCTTTTGAAAAGGAAAAAATAAAGTATCAATCTTTCTCTTATGATTTAGAAAATCCAAACAATAATAAAAATTCAAACGTCGAAGTAGATGAATTTTTATGTGATATGTGCCAAGCTAAATTTAAAGATACTTCAGATTTAGAATTACATAGAAAGAATAAACATTCTGGGCCGGTAGGAATATAAGAAATAGAAAAGACCACAAGATTTGGTGAACAATAAGAAAATATGACTAAATTCCATAACCTTTTTGTTGCATGTATATCTGAATGGTCAAAAAAAGCTAAAGAATGTAATAACAATATTGAATGTCTAGAAACTTCTAAAAAAGAATTAGTTGAGAATCTTGATAAAATTTTTCCTTATTCAAAGGACATTGAACTCGAAGTGGATAAAATAAACTATGTTATTTCATCAATGTTTTTTTTATCTAACAGATTAGCAAAGGCAACTATAGGTTTGGCAGAATTAGATAAATCATTAGAGAATATTAAGCAATTAGGAAATTTGAGTTTTGAAAAGAAAGAAAATAAGGAAGTTTATAATAAATTTACTAATGAATTAAATGAAATATTGGAAAAGTATTTTTAATGATAATAATAAATTATGGAAAATTTGATAATTAGGGAAATTGTAGATTAAAAATTTTATTATTATCGGTATTTTTTTGGTTATATCTAAAAGATGATAACTAAAATCCAAATATGCTAAATACTTTTATTTCTTTTTTAATTTTATAATCATATGATTTCCAAGAAAGAATTATACTATTTCTATTATCTTGTTATTGATTTAGAAGATTCTTCTTCTCAATATATTCCATTAGATATTCAAATCGAGAAACTGGAAAAATTGAGGCTTTGTGTAAATAAAATAATAAATTCACTAACTGTTATTGATTCTTTTAACACAAATGAACACCTAAATAATAACATAATATACATAAATCAAACAGGTGATGGTTATTTTATTATTTTTGAAAAAGGAGAAGATGCACTTAAATTTTCTATAGAAGTTCACAAGTATTTAAATAAACATAATGAGAAAATAAAAAATAAAAAAGTTTATTCACAAGAAGAAATTGATTCAAAAACAATTATAGCAAATATAGGAATCTCCTGTGGAAAAAGCAAACCATATAAACAAATTGATGGACAAATAGCATATTGGGGATCGGATGTTATATTAGCTCATAGAATTGTTGACTATGCTAAAGGAGGTTATATTTTGTGTAGTTCGGATGTACACAAAAATATGAAAAATACTAAATTTGGTGAATTTGTAAATCTTGAATGTTCAACAAATTTTAAACACAATTTAAAAACAGATATATATTTATTTTATAATAAAGAAGATAGAGAAAAATTTGAAAATGTAAATGTCAGTCTTGTTAATCCATAAAAAGAAAAAAATGATTTGTATCTTATAATTTCTGTCTAATGTGTACATATATAATATTATTTCAAAATTGTAATAAAATTAATAATTTATAAAAAATATGAGATATTATTGGTAAAATTTTTTTAGTTTTAGGAGAAGGAAAATTTAAGATAATAATATGAATGTATAAAAGTAGTTAGGGTAAGGAAAATAAAGAAAAAGAATTGTGGTGATGTTAAAATTTTCTTTCTTTACAATTAAAATTTTCATTAATTATTCTGTATTTATTTTATTCTATTTCTTCTTCTAGATATTGGATCTGCAATCTAGATGAACAATTAAAAAAGAAAAAAAATTATTTGTCTAATCAACTAAAGATCTAACCTACTCCAATCAAATAGATTATAAAAGTATATTTTGAATTCCATTTTTTTCTCCTCTTTTTTTTCCTTGATTAATTTTTTTATTGCAGGCTTAGTAGCAGTACTGATTGTTGTTGTAGTTGCTGCTGCTGCTGTTGTTGTTGTTGTTATTATTATTTCTTCTTCTTTTTCTTTTTCTTCTTCTTTCTGCTTTGATAATTGAAAGAATGGTTGTAGTGTTGCTACGACAGGAAGAGCTCCATCTAAATATGATTTACTTTTAAGTTTAGTAATATCCAAACTTTTAATTCGAGGTAATTTAGAACTCGCTTTTATTTGTATATATAATAAAATTAAATCTTTTTTTGCCATGATGTCTGCAGGCCCTCTACTTCCTTTTGATAATTTAACCTGCCATCCTTTGGAAATAAGATGAAGAGCAATTATAAACTCTGCGTCTCTTCCAAATTGACTTGGTGAATAAGATTTTTTATTCAAATAATATTATATATAAAAATATAATAGAACTAATATATTATAATATCTTTATTAAAAAAGATTAGAAAAAAATGGGGCTTTAATAGTAATATCAATTTACGTTAATTTTTTAAAGCCTAAATTTTTATATTTTCTTTTTTTATTGATTATTGTTGTTATATCTTATTTTGAAATATTCCAAATAAATTATCTTGAGGATCTTTTTGGATAACTATATCTTTTAAAATTCTTCAATGTTACTATATGATATTTTAAGATATTATACATAGGTTTTAGATATTATAACGAGAAGTTACCTTTATTTATTACTTATTCTAAGGTATAAGAATTTTATAAATTTTTTAGTTTTTTATATATAAAACATTGATAAGATTAAAATAAAATAAAATAAATTTTTATTTCTTATTTGCCATCTTCATTATTATTATTATTTCATTTTATTCATATTTCATTGTCTTATCTATTCATGTTTATATCCATCTTTATATTTGTAGTCCATATCTTTATCCATTTTATCATGTCCATATTTATCCATTTTATCATGTCCATATTTATCCATTTTATCATGTCCATATTCTGAATATGTTATTTCCTTTTTCATTAATATACTACCATTTCCTGGATCTACTATTACTTTATATT
>DATFBJ010000329.1:0-2379 GCA_035253885.1 Nitrososphaeraceae archaeon | reverse complement strand
TATAAGTATTTCTAAAATAAATCTGACCTAAAAAGAGGATTATTACAATTTCTTATTTATTTCTCCTTTTTTTCAGCCATTACCTTTGTTCCTATATATAGGTAGAATAGAATAATATAGTAATCGTGACAATAAATATTCTTTGGAAAATGCTTTATTTTTCTCTATTTCTCCTTATTTATTTCCAGTATTACATTTTTTGCTAATCCATATTCATATTCACTCATTAGATCAAATGACAACGATTGCTGTGTCCAGGATTAATAAAATAATCTCGTGATCCTACACATGATAAAGTAATATACAATCATTAGGTTTAGGAAAGAATCTTAATTGTTATATACGTAGAAACAATAAATCCATATAGATATCTATCTTAAAGAGAAATTAATAAACAGATAAATTAAATTTAATACTTTATATCAGAGAGTTCAGAAGTTAAAAAAGATAAAATAGCAGCCTTAAATAACAAATTAATAGAAAATATAATAAATAAAAGCTTATCATTAATAACAAAATAGTTAGATCTCACAATAGATTAAAAAATATGGAACAATATAATAATTAAATTTTCAACTCGGTAAATCATTATTAAGATTATTATATCTATAGATTTTTTAGATTTCTCATTTCAATTAGGATTTTTAATAATTTTCAATTATTTCTTTAAATTTGTATTGCTGTTTTTTAATAATTTTTAATTGTTCTTAGCATTATTTTGAATTTACTGTGTCTTGGTTTAACTCTTAGTCTATAACCACAACAAGGACACCATATACCCTGCCAATCCATGAAAATTTCACATCCTTGACAGCGTTTTTGTCCTATCAAATAACGTTTGCCAGTCTTAGGCCTGCTTGCTTTATGACGTGTACATATACCTTTACAAGTCATTTATTATCACATCATTTTTGAGACCATAATAATCTCTCATCTATATATATTAAAATACATAGATTATATTATAAACTTTACATAATTAAGCAATTATTACTTCTCTAATCAAAATTCAGTAAAAAATAATCAAAAAATAAATGAAAATAGAACAAAGATAAAAGAAGTTTATGTATATTGACTATTGTATATTCATTCGATCAAAGTTAAAAGAAACTAATTATCGTAAAAAAGAGAAATTTTTCTTTATTCGTATTTAAATGATGATAAAAACAATATAGGAAATATATTCAATCGTTTGAAGGGTGTCTATAGAAAGTAGAGTCTACTTCAACGAAATCAAAAATTTGAGAATAATATGCAACAATATTTATTATCTAATCCATCTAGATAAAAAGGATCTTTCCATCAATCATAACTCCATTCAGAACATCCTAAATATGCTACAACACAAAATTTTTAAAAAAAACTTTTATTAATAATAGTAATAATTCTTCACATTCATAGAGTTGTATCTCTTTATGGTTTAATAATAAATCATTTTCTTATTGTAACTTGCTGATTTTGCTTTTTTTTAAATTAATAAATATAGTTATTTTTATTTCTTTTTTATGGATCTAAAAATAAAAATTTGTTTGAAATATATGATAATGTAAAAATGACATATATTTATTGAAAGGGTTTTAATCTATAGAAGCAAATATTCAAAGTATATCTTATCTAATCTATCTATTAATAATTCAATATCCAAACCATTGTTTCCAGAATGACTCATAATTATCAGGAACATAATCAATAAGATAATCAGGTGATTTGTCAAGAAAAGTATTATTTACCCTAATCATAGAACTAACAATATAATTAAAAGTTGATGATGGTTGTCCAATAAAGACAGGATCAATAAAGACTTGAACCTTGTTTGTAGGCATATCTGAAATTCGAGATAAAGGAAGAGTATAGGAATTGTTAGTATTATTAAAAATTGCTAAATACCATCCTTCTTCTTTATTACCAAAGTTTGAGCCTGCTCCAAAATTGGGAATAATGACTGTATATAAATTAAATTCATTTTCAACAGATGAAACATCATTAGCAACAGAAGTAGTATAATAATATATCAACCAGACATATACTGTCTCATAATTTTCATTTTTGTTAGCATCGCCAGCTAGTTCTATAGTAAATATCATTTTATTATCATTGACTTTATTTATATCAATAGAAAGAATATCATGGTAATCTTTAACTTTAGGAATTATATTTGTTTTATGAAGAGTAATAAGTTTTGTGTCTTTCATATTATCATTAATTTTACTATTATCCTCTTGTCCTTGAAATATAGTTGCGCTAACTTCAATATTGCTTAAAATAGTACCAGTTAATAGGACTAAAAATAATACTACCAATGTAATTAAAGCAATTGACACAATGGGAATAATAAGAGTTTGTTGCATATTCCTTGTTGTAACATAGTTTATTGAAAAA
>DATFBJ010000328.1:0-2544 GCA_035253885.1 Nitrososphaeraceae archaeon | reverse complement strand
GAAATATAATATAATAACAGATAACAGTTACGATAGAATAACAATTTCTTTACCTTTTACATTTTTATTGAATGCAAATATATTAAGAGAAAAAATTTTTTAATATTTACAATTTCAATAAATTTTTATTTTCTTAATGTTGCATCATTGTCATAGATTCTTTTTCTACAGTATCATTTGTTGCAGTATCATGGTGCATCATTGTTTGAAAAGAATTATCAGTAGAAGATGTATTATCTAGTCCTATCCCACTAATTAATGTTCCAAACATTTCATTTTGACTAGAAAAATGTCCTTCAGTTTTACTAACATCTATAGTAAGTCCTAAAACTTTGTTTCCCATAAGATGAATAGTTAAAGGAACACTTTTGTATTCGCTAAGATTATCATCAGAATAGATATCTGCTATTCCCATTACAACTATATCTTTGTCAGTAAGTATGACCTTATCTGAAATAAAGTTAGCAATATTGTGATTATGAGAAAGACTACCATCTGGTTTTATCATTGTAAAATTAGCAATAAAGTCTGCTTTACCATTATTATTATTTATGAGAATATTGTTATTATTGTTAACATTACTACTATCACTAGTTATTATATTGTTTATTTTTAATTCCCAAAATCCTCCCTGAATCCATGTAACAATTCCATCTTTTATTTGATTATTTGCAAAATGTCCAAAGGCTTTTATCATTTTAGAATTATTTTGTTTCTCTGAATTATCATTTAATAGTGAAATGTTTGTCGATAATGATGATTGTGCTATGGCATGTTGAACAGGCTTAGTCTGTGATTGTGTTAATAAAGATTCTATTGATATTAGAGATACAAATATAACGAAAATTATAGTGTATGCATATTTATGAAAATATTGATGAGAATCAATCAATAACTACTATTTTTATTGACATATTATAAATTCTTATTCTCCACAGAAATCAAATGTAACAATAACATATATTGTATTGTGAATAAAATTTGGGATAAGATTTATTCGAATGATTCCCATTTTTTTGGTGAAGAACCGAGTAATTTTGCATTAATTTGCTATGAAGAATTTGTCAAGCATAAAGTTAAAAAAATATTGGAATTGGGATGTGGTCAAGGTAGAGATACATTATATTTTGCTTCAAAAGGATTAGAAGTTTTTGCTATTGATTCATCCAAAATAGCAATAGAGAATTTAACTATAAAAGCAAAAGAACTAAATTTTGATATAAATTTAAAAAATATTAATGCAGTAGAAGGACTGCCTTTTCACAATAACCATTTTGATGCAGTTTATTCACATATGTTTTATAATATGAGTTTTTCTGATGATGAACTAAAATTTTTATTTTATGAAACAAAACGTGTTCTTAAGAATAGTGGTATATTATCATTTTCTGTTAGAAATGACAAAGATATTATGTATAGAAAAGGAACAAAAATAGTAGAAAATATTTACAATATTAATGGTTTCCAAATTCGATTTTTTACAAAACACGATATAAATTTTTTTATAAACAATAACTTTAAAATTAAAAATATACTTGAAGGCTATGAAGAACCTGCAAGTTTATACTTGGTATTTTGTTATAATAATTAAATTATATTCTCAAAATTTTATTTTGTATTACCTTGAAATATGCTGATTGTCTCTGTGATCTTGAATTGTAAAATTAGTATATCTTCATTTAACTTATCTTGTCATATATAGGAATTCATGTACGTGATGTTTAGCTTTTATATATAAAATTGATATTATATTATTAGAATCCGAATTTAAAAGCAAGAAAAAAATTAAATAAAGCAATATACAGAATTGGCTGAGTTAGTTAAACAAGCAAGAAAGAAAAAGGGAATAAAATAAATGAATAGAAATTATGAAGAAATGAAATCAAAAGTGGAAAAGGTAATGCAAGAGAGTATTGATTCTATTAAAAATGATATTAATTTCTTGCAACAAGGATTGGCTAAATTGGAGAATGAAAAACCAAATGACCCAAACAGTTTGTTATTAAAAGCAATGTTTGCATGGTTTCAAAACTTATCTATTCGTAACATGACATTATATCATCTTCAAAAAGAAAGTATGCTTGGCTCCATATAGGCACAAGAACAAATTGAAAATATAAATGAAAGATTTGAGAATATTAATCCTGAAGATACAATAGAAATAGAATCTAAGTTAAATGAAATGCACAACAATTTGAATCTTCATTAAATGCTTTAAGCTCAAAATTGGAAAAAATGAATCAAGAAGAGGAAGAATTAAAGAAAAAAATGAAGGATAACATATTTTATGGATAGCTAGATCATTTAAAAAAATTATTATTATTGCAAATTGAGAAAGTTGATGGTTCAAGGAATTCAACATAGAGGAAGGAATAATTTTCTTTTACTAGTTAATCTAAAATTTATTTATTTAAAATTTAAGAAGACAAATTCACAGTCATTGTTTCTTTGAAGTTAAAATATGTGTTTAAATCTGGTAACATTGCTGTATTAACTATGGCATTTACCAAGTTATATATAAAAAGTTTTTGATATTCAGAATAT
>DATFBJ010000327.1:0-4419 GCA_035253885.1 Nitrososphaeraceae archaeon | reverse complement strand
GGAGGACATATTCCAGGAGCAGTAAATGTGCCAAGGAGTAAGATGGTTAATGAAGATGGAACTCTCAAGTAAGCAGATGAATTGAAGAATCTTTACGAATCAGTAAATGTTACCCCTGATAAAGAAATAATAACATACTGTGGTATTGGTGAAAGAGCATCATATACATGGTTTGTTCTAAAATATCTACTTGGTTATCCTAATGTAAAGTGTTACGATGGTTCATGGTTAGAATGGGGAAATACCATGGGAAATTCTATTGAAAAATGAAAAATTAATAAAAGAATCAAATTATTTATTGTATACTGAAATAAATGAATGTGTTCTTGGAATAGCTCTTGCAAACAATGGTTTAGAACTTATGGATTAGATGATGAGTGTTGAGAAGCGAACAAGAAATTCGAAACAAAGTTGAAGAACTACGAAAAATCAGGTTCCAGCATTCCAAGAACTGTCAAATACCTTTGGATAAATGTGATGTGGCTAAAGAGTATGACCTACTTATAGATATATTGGAATGGGTCTTGGAAAGTTAAAATAGTTTTAAAAGTGTATCTTTAGTTTATATAAAAGAGGGAATATTAAGAGAGTGAAAGAATTAGAAGAAAAAGATTAAATTCTATCCAATTCTTTTATGTCCAATAGCTAATTATTATAATGATTCTTTCTATAATGTTTATCTTATTATAAACATATCTAAAAAATCAACTATTACAATATTAGTTGAAAAGAATCTGTTCATTTATCGTATTTTAGATATAATTATGTATAGTATTATTAAATAATGAGTAGATTTAAAGCAAAAACCAATGTATTATCTTTATTTTTAGCCTTTATATTAATATCAGGAACAATTACTGCATTTTACCCATCATCATCTTTTATAGTAAGAGTAGAAGCCCAATCATACTATGATGAAATCGACTTCTAAAGTGTACATTTTTTATTTTTTAATTTTATAAAGAATTTTAAAATAAGTTTCTTAATAATAAAAGCTAAATATGGCAAAGTACTAGAACTTTAATAGACTCTTATTTTTGCACCGCTATCGGTATTACTCCCACCTGATCCATTTTTATTAGTGTAGATTTCTCTTTCTAATACCATTTATACTATAATATATAAATTTGATTTGATATAAGTTAGATTATGAACAATAGGATATCAAAGAATAATATCTACGTTAATTTGCTTACTATCGGTTTTATCCTCTTCTCACTATTATTATCAACAAATATTTATGCTACACATATTTCTGAACCCATTTTATCTTTAGATAAGGATGCAAAATATAATCTAAATGAAACAATATCTATAAATGGTTGGGTAAAATATGATGATAAACCTACTTCTGATGTATTGGTTCTATTAAAACTAATAAATCCAAATGGAAATGAAATATTTCAAGATCAAGTTAGAAGTGACTCAAATGGTAATTTTACCTCAAATATTAAATTAATAGGAAGCAATGTAACTGAAGGTGGAACATTTACACTATATGCTGAAAGTCAATGTAGAGATGAACATAGAAATATCTGTAATCATAATAATTCTTCACAAACATTAGTAGTAATAAATTAAAATTTGTTTGATTAATCAGGTCATTTAATTTACCTAACTTAAATATTCAATAAATCTTGTTATAATAGTTTCAAATACTAATTATTATTATGAAGAAGATGACAGAAAAAGTGTCATTTCAATATGATAAATATATCCTTGAACTAATTCTTCTTTTGATTGTCAATAGATTAGTCAATAATTTTTTGTATTATAACTTTTAATCAAATAATATTGAATTATGTTTTAACTTGGTTGTATAAACCTTTAAGGTAATCCTGATATAATAGAAAATGAGGGATAGTTTGATGACATTGCCAATTGTTAAAACTGCTATAGAATCAGATGAAAGCGGTGTTATTGATGCATTAAAGCTAGCCTTTGTAGCTGATCCTGCTACACGTTGGGTATGGCCAGATCCTCAGAAATATCTTTCACATTTCTCTAGCTTTGCCAAGGCTTTTGGAGGAAAAGCATTTGCATACAAGAGTGCTCACTACGTTGAAAACTATTCTGGTGCAGCTCTTTGGCTTCCTCCAAACGTTTACCCTGATGTAGACCAATTGATCGCATTGCTACAAAGTAGTGGATCTGAAAATGCCAAGAATGATGGCCCAGAAGTGTTTGAGAAAATGAGTAGTTATCACCCAAATGAGCCGCATTGGTACTTGCCACTTCTTGGAGTTGATCCACTTTACCACGGGAAAGGACTCGGCTCTGCATTAATCCAGCATGCAATAGTTGCATGCGATCTTGATGAAAATTTTGCCTATCTTGAATCATCTAATCCAAAGAATATTCCGTTCTACGAACGACATGGATTTGAATTGCTTGGCAAAATTCAGGTAAACACATCACCACCTATCTTTCCAATGTTGCGTAAACCACGAAAGTTATGACATAATTAATTCCTAACCAAAAATTCCAGTATAGGTAGGGACTCAATATTGATTTCATAAATATATTCCACATAAACCTGCCATTTCATTAGTTAAACATTTCTTAAAGTTAACGAATAACTATATTTAAATTTAAATAGCAATTGAACACTGAAACCATGACTATTCAACTCCCGACTGTCTGTTAAATATGTAGTTGAACCTGATTGTTAAATTATCAAGCCAAATGACAAGTATTTAAAGAATTATAAAAGAAAAGATTCTCATATTATAGAGAATGTTAATTCGCAAAAATGATATTTTAGCTTCCTTTAACAATGTCTCATAAAATAAAAGTTTATTGAAGTATAGTAAAGTTAAATGGTTTAACTACTTGGCTATTCAATGATGTTGTCAGCGACGTGTCTTCAGGTTTGACTTCTATACTATATAACAAAACAGCATTTCCATTTGCTTCACCTTCTGCTACTGCTTTATATTGCTTCCCTGCTCCAGTAGGTTCCTGAACTGTAGTTTTATTTCCAGGTTCGAGTACTGTTGGTAAAACTTTATTCATACATTGTGGAACCATTATTTCTTCTACTATATTATTTAAGTTTGTAGAAAAGTCAGAATTGCAATTACCTGCAATAAATGTGATATTTAATGGTAATGTATTTATCACAGTAGCATTTACCTCGAACGTATCACCTACGTGGACTTCTTTAGGAACAATAATGATATTTTCAAGTTTAACACCAGTAACTAATTTCTTTACTAAATCATCTAATGTAGAGATTGTTGAATTCTCATTATTTATTGTTGACTGTGCATAAATATTTTGATGGTTAGATAATACTACAAATGATATCATTACCATCATTGATAAAAGTATAATTGTAAATGTTCCAAATATTCCAACATTATAAGATTTCATTAGTCAAACTATTTTAAACTAATATATAACCTTTTAAAGATACACCATAATTCTATATACTTTAGATTTTCCTAAAGATATGAGAAAAATTTAATTTTCAACAAAATGTGCAGAGAATATTATTATACAACCAAAAAATAGATTTGCAGGTTCAAGAGTCGTAAAATCAGATAAATAAAAGATTACCATTCTGTAATAGAAATCAGTAGAATCCTACACATGAAAGATTCCACTCCCAAACAGCTTACTGCTTTTGTAGATGAACCCGAATATCAAAGAAGCTATTAGAACCAAGCAAAAACTTGCTTGTTCTGTTTAAATTTGCTATTACATTTATTTCAGATTTCTGCAATTATATTCTAAGAACATTATATAATATTAAAGATTTTATTTATTAATGGAGTTGAAAAGTTATAAAATATATTTAATATCATTTGAAGAATAATGAAAATACATATGAAAATGCTAATATCTTAAATACAATAAATAAAAGTAAAATAAAAATAAATGTATTTTTACTCACTCTTTCTATTAATATTTATTAATATTAAAATAAAATTTTTACTATTTATCTTTTAATGTATTATTCTGATGAAATATTTAACATTATAGTAGAATCTGGAATTTGTATATGACTATAATGAGAATACATTACTAAAAATCTAAATACAAGACAGTAGTATCTCTACAAAATAGACTCCTATTTAGTACCGCTATCGGTATTACTCTCGACGGGACGTTGGTTTCTAGGGCCTACATTATCAAGATAGAAAAATGGAAGTCAGACATAAGGTGGTTTTTGGCCTGCATAAATAAAATTTTTATCTTACTTTTGATTTTATTATTTTTGCTACTAAAGCAACAGTTTTAAAACGATACCATTCGGGTGTTATATATTGTAGCCTCTGTATGACACCCATAATCCCTTTAAGCTATTTTTACCATATAATATGTATGCATCTGAAAGATTTGTGGGAGAGATTTAGCAAAAAAAAGAAGAAAAAGACTGAAAATCCTAACCCTGACGATAAACCAATTGAAAAC
>DATFBJ010000326.1:0-7718 GCA_035253885.1 Nitrososphaeraceae archaeon | reverse complement strand
AACACATGTAACAGACGCATTATTGCAATCTATTAAGATACAATAACATTAATGCATTTATTATTGAACATGCTACTGAGCTTCCTCCTTTTCTGCCAATATTAGTAATATTAGGGATAGAAGTTTTAGAGAGTTCTATTTTAGATTCGATTGCAGAAACAAATCCGACGGGTACTCCAATTACTAATGAAGGAGTAGCTATCTTTTCCTTGATCATTTTAATGACTTCAAATAGTGCAGTAGGTGCATTCCCTATTACAATTATGCTTCCATTCATTTCTTCTGCCAAGTTCCGCATAGCCATTTCAGCTCGGGTTTTATTAAACTTTTTAGCATCATCAATGACATTAATATTAGAAATATTACAAATACATTTTAAGTTTAGTTTCGTAAGAGAATTTTTTGAAATGCCTGAACGTACCATTTCTACGTCAGTAATGACGTTACATTTATTTTCAATTGCTTGGAAGCCAAATTTAATAGCATCATTATTAAACAATAGCCTTTCTTTGTTAGCAAAGTCAAAATCTGCGGTTGCATGAATTACTCTTCTAACAATATTCCATTCATAGTTTTGATCATAACTATGTGTTCCCACTTCCTTGTCTATAATTTCAAAACTGGTTTTTTCTATATCAAAAGATTTAAAAGACATCGATCTTTTTTCGGCATTTTCATTCATTTCTTCTTTAGACAATTCTTTTTTCAACTTCGATTGCTCGTTCCAAAATAAGTTTTACTATTTTTTCATCAACTCCTATATGACCTGCAATAAGAATATTTGAGAATGAATGTTTTTCCATTGCGTTTTTAATTTCCTTTATCACATCACTTTATATATGTATCCCTTTATGTAAAAAGTAAGGCATTATCAATATTACTTTAGGATTTTTTTTAACAATAGAATTAATTCCATCTTCTATAGTTGGTTCATCCAATTCAAGAAAACAAAATTCAACATTTTTATAGAATTTTGTGATTTTCTTGATGGTAAAGATAAAGGCCTCTCTTGCTCTTCTATCTGAGCTTCCATGACCTATAACAAGAACGTCACATTCTATATCCTTAAATCGGATAAGATTATCAGATTTTAGTTTTGTTAGTCTATCCCTAATTATTGATGAAAGCATTTCTGAATAACAAAGAGGTTTTGTAATAACTAATTTTAGGTCTAATTTTTTAGTAATTTCTGCAGTTTTTTTAACAGCATCCTTTAACTTCATTCCAGGATAAAGAAAATAAGGCATTACAGTTATCAAATCAACCTTTTCATTTATACAATTTTTAATTCCTTCTTCAATATAAGGAGGTCTTACTTCCAAAAAACAATAATTTGAATAAACATATCCTCCCTTTTCTTTAGCTTTTTGTGATATTAAAAATAATTCTTCCTGTACTTCATATTCTTTGCTACCTCTATCTATTATCAAAAATGCTTTTCTCATTTAAAATTCACCCGTGATACGGCTATAGTTAAATTTGGGGGAAATTTTTGTTTTGGGATCAATAAGGTTCCTTGTGAACACAATATAGATGAAGCTTCAGAAACACTAGTTATTCCTTCAAATTTTTTAACTGTCTCTGAGGGATTAGGAACAGATATTTGTTGTAATTCTTCCTTTTCATAAAGAAATAATGGAATATTAAACTCTTTAGCAAAATCGTCCAATCCCTTTACCCTAATTTTCTTTTTAATTGAAGAAAGACTTTTAATTGAATCAAAACTCAAACTATTTTTATCAAAAATATTTCTAATACCATTGAGTATTTCTTCTTTTGTTGTATCCCAATGCACCCCTATGCCAATAACCAAGGTTTTAGGTCGATAAATTACAGATTTAGAAAGAATTGCCTTATCAGTAATTATTCTATCTGTAATAACTATTCCACCTTTAAAAGAGCTGTCTTTTATATTATCAATATCTTTAATAATAACTACATTTTCTGGTAGATTAGTCATTTCCCACCAATTACTCTCGCCTGTCTCTTGAAAAATTGCGATTTTTTCATTATTTACCATATGAGCACACATTTTTGTTACGTTTTCATAGTTATTTATAATCCAACCGAATTCATTACCAATTAGGTCAACGCTGATAGTCTTATTAACATCAGCAGCTGTCGTTATCACAGGTACAGAACTAAGAAAAGAAGAAACATAACGAGACAAGGCATTAGCCCCTCCTAAATGTCCAGAAAGTGTACTAATAACAAAATTTGCTTGATCATCAATAACTAAAACGGCAGGATCTGTTTTTTTATCAACTAGAAGATTTGAAATTAATCGTATTACTGCACCTAAAGAAAAAATGCATATAAGAGCATCATTTGTTTTAAAGAGATCTGCTATTTTTTTCTGAGTTGGATCGCTAAACCAAATAATATTAGAATTTTCATAATAAAATTTATTTGGAACATAAATCTTAGCATTTACAATATTTTTTTTGATAATTTCAGCGATTTTAATACCATTTTTTGTTATGGCAAGAACTGCAATTTCCTCTTTCAAACCTTTTAGATTGTTGGTCAGTTAATTTATTTCTTTCCTTATTTTAAATGTAGATATTAAATATATTCTAAAAAATAATTGAAATTAGTTCAATTAATATAATTTTTCGATTAAAAGCAAATAATCTCTATGGATATTTTCCACATATTTTGCCATCAAAATCGAACATAATTACAATGATTTCTATTGAATTGTTAGAATGATTATACATTTCTGAATAAACGTATTTGCATATTAAATTGAAAAAATTTTTGATATTATATTGATTGATTATTTCCGAAACATGTCTAGCAGTATTGGCTTTTCTTATCTCATTAATAATTTCTTTAGAATCAATACACTTGGAAGCCAAATTAGCCATAAACTCTATACTCACATGAGAACCTCTTACATGAGTTTGTTTTATTCCCATAGCCATTTTAGTTAATTTACCAATAAATCCAGCAATAATAATTTTTTTTATGTTTCTATTTGTACATTGCTTAATTGTATATCCAGAAAAATCCCCCATTTGAATAAATGCATAATCAGGAAGATAATTATATAGAGTTTTGATAAAATCTTCACTTCTACCACCAGTTGTTAATACTACAATATCAGTACCAAGCGAAATAGCAACATCAAGACTTTGTCTAATTGAGGCTGCAAATGAAGCCGTAGAATAAGGAAATACGATTCCAGTTGTTCCTAAAATAGATATTCCTCCTACTATTCCCAATCTTGGATTATCAGTTTTTTTTGCTAATTCTTCTCCTTTAGGAACAGATATAATAACTTTTATACCTTTTTTAAGGAGTAAAGATTTTGCTGTATCAGAAACAGCATATTCTATCATTTTTTTTGGTACAGGATTAATGGCAGCACTTCCTATTTCTAGTCCAAGTCCAGGTCTGGTTACTCTTCCAACTCCAATTCCCCCATCAATTTCAATTAGTCCTATATTATTAGTCAAAGATACTGTAGAGCATATCTCTGCTCCGTGAGTTACGTCAGGATCGTCTCCCCCATCTTTTATTACTGCACTTGTAACAGACTGATTATGTTGATTAAATCTAGTCCAAGCAATCTTTAATATAGCAACTTTACCCTTGGGAAGAGAGACTTCAATTGTATTAAATATTTGGGAGGAAATAAGGGTTAACAAAGCTGCTTTGGTAGCTGCAGAAGCAGAGGTGCCAGTAGTATATCCTGTTCTCAGTAGACCTTTTCTTCGTTTTTCTAATATTTCTAAAGGAAGTTCTTGTTCAGATTCTATTTCTGCCAACTCAACATCATCTTTACTTGAATTTTTGTTAATATTTAGATTAGAATTTTTACTCATAATTTTCATCTACATAATTGTACCATTAATTTACTTATACGATATAAATTTTCCCTATTGAAAAAAGAAAACTATAATAATATAACAAAATTTTTCCAATTTCAAATGGATATATTAATTTACTGATATGACTATAGCTTATAGAGTCATTAAATTATTTATATGACCAAAGTATCACCTTTAAAGTATATATTACAATTTTATTCTCAGGCTTATCTTTAAAAAGGACATTAGAACACATCTTTCTATTTGGAATTGGATTAGGAAATAAAAGCTAAAAAAAATTACGAGAAAAAAAGAAAGAATATAACACTACAATTTATTGTGTAAATGAAATGTTATTTATAATAATTTATTTGGGTGGGATTGTTATTAATTCAATAGATAAATAATTCTTGGTATTTGTATTTCTATTGAAAAAATAATGCTAATTACTCTGATGATTTATTAAAAATTTGATAAAAAGATATGAAAAATTTTTATCTAATATCAACTGATAATAGTAAGTTTGAGTTTCCTTAAATTGGTATCCTTAAATTTGTGAATTTCTGACAAGAAATATTATTTATAGTCGCTATATGAAAAGAGGGTTAAAGAAAGAACTATATAATATCATAAGAACCAAAATAAAGATGGATTTGAAATTAATTTTTCTGTAGAAATACAATTGTATTTAAAAAAGAATGTATTTTATTTGTTAATAATCCTGTTTACTGATATCCAACAGAATGATTTATAAATATCAAATAAACAAAATTTACAACTCGTCCAAATATTTAATAAATAGAAACATATATTATTAATAGTTAAAGCTTGTGAATTTGATTTGTCTTCATTAAAAGAATCTGCAAATATAGTTAGAAATTTAGGAAACTTAGAATTCCGAATTCTAAAGATATTTGTTTCCTCTCTGAAACATCATGAAATAATAAATAATCAAGAAATTGTATCTTATTCTAATTTACATAAGGATAGGATAGATTATGGCTTAAAGAATTTATTGAAATTAAAATTGATATCAAAATCAGAAAAAGGTTTTAAATTGATTACAGCAGGTTTAGATGTTTATGCACTAAAAATTTTGGTAGATTCTGACATAATATCTAGAATAGGAAATCCTCTAGGAATTGGCAAGGAATCAGATGTAGTAGAAGCAGTATCTGAATTAGATCAAGAGAGAGCTGTAAAATTTTTTAGAATAGGTAGAATAAGTTTTACAGATACCAAGAGAAAAAGATCTATTGAAAAAAAAAGAAATATTCACAATTGGTTATTAATAAATATTGAGGCTGCCAAAAGAGAATATGATTTTTTAGTCAAATTAAAAGAAACAAAAATGAAGATTTCTACTCCATATTTTAGATCTATGCATTCAATAGTAATGTATAGAATAAATGGAGTTAGGTTAGTCGATTATAAACATTTACCAAATCCTAAAGAGATTCTTAATAAAACATTTGAACAGATAAAAATAGCATATAAAGCAAATATTATTAATGGTGATTTAAGTGAATATAATATTATTCTAGATAAGAATAATGATATTTGGATAATTGATTGGCCTCAAGCAGTCACTTTGGATCATCCAAATGCAGAGTTTCTTATTAAACGAGATATCCAGAATGTAATTAGATTTTTTAAAAGGAAATATGATTTACAAATAGATGAAAATTATTATTTAAAATATATCTTGCAAAAATAATATAATTAGATCACTTAAAATAAGAATTGATTGTAAAAAATTAACTTTCAGTTCAATTATTTCAATAAATAGGCCTTGTCGATTTTTTCCCAAGTAAATGAAGGATCATTCCGTCCAAAATGACCATAGGCTGCAGTCTTTTTATAAATTGGCTTTTTTAATGACAAAATTTTGATTATCTGTGAGGGACGCATATCAAAGTTTTTTTTAACTCTATTCTCTATTTCTTCTTGTTCGATTTTGCCTGTACCAAAAGTATCTACCATAACAGAAACAGGTTCAGCCATTCCTATAGCATAAGCTATTTGAACTTCACATTTTCTAGCTAGTTCAGCTGCTACTATATTTTTTGCAATATATCGCGCCATATAGCATGCAGATCGATCTACTTTTGATGGATCCTTTCCAGAAAATGCGCCACCACCATGCCGTCCCATACCACCATAAGTATCTATTATTATTTTTCTTCCTGTAAGTCCAGTGTCAGCTGAAGGGCCCCCCAAAACAAATCTTCCTGTTGGATTAATTATAAATCTTGTTCGACTATCAATCCATTCTTCACATGTAGGTCTAATAACTTTGTTTATAAGCTCCTCTCTTAACTGATCAAGTTCAATATCTGGTGAATGCTGTGTAGATAATACTACAGTGTCAATTCTTTTAGGAATAGAATCTTCATAAACAACAGAAACCTGTGATTTACCATCCGGTCTAATCCAATCTAATTCCTTTTTTTTTCTTACCTGGCTTAGTTTCATACACAGCTTGTGAGCCATAATAATAGGTAATGGCATGAGTTCTGGGGTTTCATTTGTTGCATACCCAAATACTAATCCTTGATCTCCTGCACCTTGATCTTTTACATCAGTAGCAGTTACTCCTATAGAAATATCATCACTCTGATCATGAATAGAGGTAAGTACTGCACAGCTATTACAATCAAATCCTAATTCTGCGCGATCATATCCAATTTCTCTTATAGTATTCCTTACTATTTTTTGAACATCAATTGATCCATTCGATGTAACTTCTCCTGCAACAAAAACCGTTCCAGTAGTTGTTAATGATTCAATTGCTACTCTAGAGTCAGGGTCTTGAATCAAATATTCATCTAATATTGAATCTGATATTTGATCGCAAATCTTATCAGGATGACCTTCTGTTACACTTTCAGAGCTAAATAAATATTTTGAAGCCATTTCTAACAGGAGATCTTGAATAATTATAGATCTTTAATAAGCCTAATAAAGAGAACGTTATTACCTCTAATAACTACTTTACCATAGTTTGCCAGCACATTTGGACCTAAATATTCTTCAGCATTAACAAGAATAAGATTCATGTACGAATCAACATTACTCATAATTCCTTTGTATTCAATTTCACTCTTTAATCTCACTGCTACCCTCTGATTTAGGGATTTTTGTAACATAGTTAAAGGTCTTTTTGGTTGTTGAGAACCTGAATTAGCTGACAACGTCAATATACCACTTTGCAATTCAAATTCATATATAGCAGAATAAAAAGGTTCCTTTATGGTTAAATAATTATAGGTTAAATTTTTAATAGTCTTATTGGATCTTTTATCTACTGGTTCATTAAATTTCGATCAATTTCTTCACGGAGGTATTCGTACAGGAATGATCACAAATATCCTTGGAGCAAGCGGCACTGGAAAATCGCAGTTTTGTTTTACTATCTGTGCAAATTTATTAAAAGAGAATGAAAAAGTCAATATAATTTTTATAGATACTTCAGGTACATTTAGGCCTGAAAGAATTTTTGAAATAATTGAAGAAAAATATTATTCTGATAAAATACTTAACAATATAAAATACTTTAGACCTTATACTATAAAACATCAATTTGAAGCCATAAAAAAAATAACTGAAATAAAGCCTAAATTAGTAATTATTGATACTATTACTTCTGTAATATCTGTAGAAAGCAAAAAAATAGCCAGACATCTAATCTTAATGAAATTTATTCATCTATTAGCTCATTTAGCAATAAATAATAATTGTGCTATAGTAACCACTAATATGGTAAGAAATATTTTTTATTCCAACAATAATTCTATTGATGATAATAAAAGTATTACTCAAAATGAAGGAAATCAAAAAGAAATAAAATTGCAGCGAGAATTTATGGAAAAATCTGTAGCTCTTTCAGTTCATATTAAATTA
>DATFBJ010000325.1:0-6549 GCA_035253885.1 Nitrososphaeraceae archaeon | reverse complement strand
TAGTAGAAATGGACGGTAGTAATAAAAGTACCATAGATCTACCAATGGTTTTTTCGACTCCTTACCTTCCAAAATTAATTCAGAAAGTTTACACTAATATTAATTCTAATACTTTTCAAAAACAGGGAAGATATCCTGCTGCTGGACAGATGGTTAGTGCAGAATCTCGTAATACAGGATTAGGAATTGCAAGACTGGCTAGGGCAAAAGGAGAAGGTTTTCCAAGAGCAGGTCAAGCTGCTGGTGTGGGAGGCGTTAGACATGGTAGACTTGCTCATCCTCCTGTCTCGTGGAAAAGCATTTATAAAAAAATAAATAAAAAAGAAAAATTATTAGCTTTATGTTCTGCTATTGCAGCAACAGCTAATGCTGATTTGATCAAAAAGCGAGGTCATCGTTTAAGCGCTAGCATACAATTACCAATAGTTGTTTCAAATGAAATTGAATCAATAACAAAATCAAAAGAACTGGAGAAAATTCTTATAAAATTAGGATTTGAAGATGATTTAAAACGTACATACGCACGTCGAATTAAATCTGTGCATAGGAATGGCACAAATAGAAGATCAGCATTAAGTGTCTTAATAATTGTCGGTAATGACAAGAATATAGGAAGATTAAGTAATTCTCTACCTGGAGTTACAGTAAAAACAGTTAAATCAGTTAGTGTATTGGATCTCGCTCCAGGTTCTAAACCAGCAAGATTGACTATTTTTTCTGAAAATGCTATTAAAGAACTAAACACTTTAAAATCCACCTCAAGTATAAATCTAGAGATGAATAACTAATGAAGAAAAATTTAGCGACTTTAAAATCATCCAGATCGGTTAAACAAACCAGAAAAAAAAATTCAGATTTTAATAAAAAACCATTAATTATTGAACCCTATATAACAGAAAAGTCATTTAATTTAATAGAAAAAGAAAAAAAATTAACATTTATTGTAGATGAAATAGCAGATAAAAAATCTATAAAACAAGAGTTACATGATCTTTATGAAGCCGAAATAGTTGAAGTCAATACTGCAAGGACCATAGATGGGAAAAAAGCATTTGCCAAGTTCAAAGATGTAGATTCTGCAAGAGATTTGGCTACCAAACTTGGATTGGTTTGATATGTTCAAGCAAAGTATTCTAGGTAGATTTAAAAATAAGCCATTGGAGGTATAATTCGTATTGGTTAGGGAATTTAAATTTAGAGGTTACAATCAAGATCAATTAAAATCGATATCAATAGAATCACTCTTACCATTATTGAATGCTAGACAACGAAGATCTTTGAATAAAAGAGTTGGAAAATATATGAATGATCAGAAACGAAAGTTAAGAGAAGAGATTAAACTTGCACGTGATGGCAAATTAAAGAATAAATTAAAAACACATGTCCGGGATATGATTATCTTGCCTGATATGATAGGTCTATTAATCAGTGTGCATAATGGTAAAGAATTTTTTGATGTTACTATTAAGCCTGAAATGGTGGGACATTATTTAGGAGAATATGCTATTACAAATAGAAGAGTACAACATGGCTCACCTGGAGTTGGATCATCTAGATCCAGTTTGTATGTTCCTTTAAAGTGATCGAGTTATGCCAAATTATTCTTATGCATATAAAAATTTTGATAAAAGCAGACAAGTACGATCTGCTATTAGAGAAAAAGATATTTCTCATAAACATGCCCGTGAAATTTCTTTAGCAATTAAGAACCTTTCTATTGAGAAAGCAAGAGATTATCTTGAATCTGTTTTACAAAAAGAAATAGCAGTACCATTTAGAAGATATAATAATGAAGTTGCACATCGTTCTAATATTCGTGATGGATTCAGTGCAGGTCGATTCCCATCAAAAGCAACACAGGAATTTCTAAAACTTTTGGATAATCTAGAAAGCAATGCAGAATACAAAGGTATGGATCTTGACAGATTAAAGATCATAAATATTGTTGTTCATAAAGGTACTCGCTTAAAGAGATTTACTCCACGTGCTATGGGAAGAGCAAGCCCAAAGTTTGATACTCTTGTACATGTTGAAATGGTCGCACAGGAAGGTGTAATATCAGAATGAATGCAGCAAAAAATGTACTGTCTAATAATTATAAAAATATGGAACTAGATGAATATCTAAAACAGTTGCTGAAAGAGACTGGCTATGGTGGAGTGGATATACAAAAAACACCTATTGGAACGAGAATAACATTATATGTAACTCGTCCTGGATTAGTAATAGGAAGAAAAGGCTCAGGCATCAAGGATCTTACAACAAAATTAGAGCAAAAATTTGGTCTAAACAATCCTCAGGTTTCTGTGATGGAAATCGAAGTCCCAGAATTAAATCCCAAAATCATGGCTAATAGAATAGCTCAACTAATTGAGAGAGGAACAGCTTTTAGAAGAGCTGCAATGTGGACTATAAATACAGTGATGGGAGCTGGAGCAATGGGTGTTGAAGTTACTATAGCAGGAAAATTAAGAAGTGAAAGAGCCCACTTTGAAAAACATTCAATGGGAGTGATTCCTAAAAGTGGAAATGTGGCAGGTAAAATAGTCAAAGTAGGTATAACTGATGTTTTAACTAAAATGGGTTTAATGGGCATCCAGTTACGAATTGCTTTAAAGAATGAAATGCCAATAGAATTTGAACTTATAGAGTCAACAACTAACACTAATTCTGAGACTGTTCAGCAATCAGATCAGAAAAAAACAGAAAAGGCATTGGATCAAAATATCTCAGAAGAGGTTTCGACGAAAAGACCCAATATAGAAAAAAAAGGTAACGCAGAAAAAAATATTCAGAATCTAAAAAAGCCTTATCCTAATCAAAACTTTAAAACAAAAGATATAAAAGATAAAATAGTAAAACAAATTATCCCAAAGGAAAAAGGAGAAGGTGTAAAAGAAAAGTAAATGAGTAGAATAAAATTATCCACTCTTAGAGAAATGAATGATCAGGATCTTGAAGATAAATTATTAGAATTAAAAGCTGATTTATCTAAATTACGATCAGAAGGAGCCAAAGGTACATTGAAAAAAGAAAGTTCTAGTATACGATGGGTTAGAAGAGATATTGCTAGAATTCTTACTCTTATTAATGAAAGGCAAATAAAGAAAAAGGTTTAGAAGAAAAATGCGATCTGCCGAAAATATATTATATCATGAGTTAATTGGATTAAAAATAAAAATATGCCAATGTTCACAATCTAATTTTATAAATATAGTAGGTGAAATTATTTTCGAAACAAGAAATATGCTTATTATAAAAACATTCAATAGAATAAAAAAAATTGCGAAAAATATAATACATAAGTGTATCATTTATTTTCAAACATATTCTTGCTTTTTAACTGGTAGCCAATTGATAGGCAGACCAGAAGACAGGATTTTAAAGATAAAGGGATGATTTGATATATGGTTAGAAATATAGGTCTTATGGTTTCTTTACCAAAAAAATCTTGTGAGGATAAATTGTGTCCTTTCCATGGAAGCTTATCAGTGCGAGGAAGATTATACGTAGGAACAGTAGAGAGTAATAAATCTCCAAAAATGATTGTTGTTTCTAGAGAATATAATAGATTAATTAAAAAATATAAAAGATATGAAAGAAGCAAATCTAAAGTTCATGCTTTTCTTCCAGACTGTATTGTTGTTAATGAAGGACAAAAAGTGAAAATAGCTGAATGTAGGCCTCTATCTAAAACAGTATCTTTTGTTGTTGTAGAAGGAGAAAATAAAGATGGCATCTAAGTCGAGAGCAGTTTCTGCCAAAGGTGCAGCAGAATTTCGTCCTTATATTACAAGGGCATTGCCTGTTACTACTGAACTCGTATGTGCTGATAATACCGGTGCAAAAACTTTAAGAATTGCTCAAGTTACAAAATACAAAGGTCGCCATTCAAGAATGCCTTCTGCTACAGTAGGAGATCTTGTAACTGTCACTGTTAAAAAAGGTCCTGCTCAATTAAGAAAACAAATCTTTGGTGCAGTAATAATTAGACAAAAATATCCTATAAGAAGATTAAGTGGTCTTCGTGTCACATTTGAAGATAATGCTGCTGTTTTAGTCACTCCAGAAGGTGAAATTAAAGGAACTGATATAAAAGGACCAGTTGCTGCTGAAGCAGCCGAAAAATGGCCAAGAATTGCAAATCTGGCACCATTGATAGTGTAATGGAGGATAATAAATGATAAATAGAAATATTATTATTAATAGCATAAAAAAACATAAAATCGATAAAAATATCTGTTCACCTCTTGCTGACAATTTAAGGAATGAATACAATAAGAGAAATGCGCGTGTAATTAAGGGAGATACGGTCAAAGTATTACGAGGAGAATATAAAAATGTTGAAGGTAAAGTAGAGAAAGTTAAAACTGATAGATCAACTCTTTTTATAGAGGGAATTCAAAGGGAAGCATCTAAGGGAGGCAAAGTAAAAGTTCAGATACATTCTTCTAATGTTATGATTACATCATTGAACTTACAGGATAAACAAAGAGGAAATGTAATTCGAAAAATAAAGTCTTCATCAGATGAAAAAAAAGAAATTAAAATAAAAAAACCAACAACATCAAGAAAAACAAAGTTAAGACGTAATTTGAATGTTAAAAAAGTTCTTGATAGACAACCACAAAAGATAGCTAGCCCTCAACATAGTCAAGATAATAAAGGGGATAAATAATCATCATGCTGTTAGAAATTAAAATGTATTTAAAATTGCAAATGGAGAGAAAGACATGACAAAAAAAGGAGGAAGAACTACCGTAAAAAGACAATTAGCTCCAACTTTCTGGAATATAAATAGAAAAGAAGGACGCTTTATTCCAAGGATTCATCCTGGCTCTCATTCACACAAGTATGCTTATCCACTTGGTACTATTTTACGAGATGTATTAAAAGTAGCAAAAACCATGCACGAAGCAAAAAAAATTGTCGATCTAGGTAAAGTCAAAATAGATAATATAATCAGATATAATGTTAACTTTGCAATAGGATTGATGGATACTATTGAACTGATTCCCTCACAACAATATTATCGATTTGTACCAAAGAATTCACTTTTATTATATCCAATAGAAATAACTGAAGATGAAAAGGCATTAAAACTCGTAAAGATAAAAGCAAAAAATATTGTCAAAGGAAATAAAATACAGTATAGTTTCCATGATGGTAAAACCATTCTTTCTGATAGAAATTATTCTGTTGGTGATACCTGTCTAATCAAATTACCAGAAATAGAGATTATCCAACATATAAAGTTAGAAAAAGATTGTCTTGCAATATTAACAAGAGGAGACAATGCTGGAAAAATTGGAAAAATACAGGAAATAAAAGATGGAACATTTGCCCTTCCTAGACGTGTGGTTATTCTTATAGAATCACGAATATTAGAAATTCCAATTGATATGATTATGGTTATTAATGAAAGTAACGAAAATAATCCAAAACTAAAAGTGAGTTAATGAAAATGTCTGAAATAAATAAAGGTTCAAATGGAAAAATGAAGAAAATAGATATTGAAAAAATTGTAATAAATATTGGGGTTGGGAAATCAGGTGATCCCTTTGAAAGAGCAAAGATGGCATTAGAGGAATTAACTGGTCAAAAACCTAGTCCCAGAGGTGCAAAAAGATCAGTTAGAGATTTTGGTATTCATAAAGGAGAACCAATCGGTGCTATGGTAACTTTAAGGAAACAGAATGCAATTGATTTTTTAAAAAGAATATTTTTAGCTAAATCAAACTCTTTTAAAAGATCTTCTATAGATAATAATGGAAATCTTTCAATTGGAATCAAAGAACATATAGATATACCTGGCATAAAATATAATCCGGATATAGGAATATTTGGAATGGATGTATGTATATCATTAAAAAGACCTGGCTATCGCATATCGAAGAAAAGAAATCCAAATAAGATTGGCAAAAACCATAAGATCACACCTGAAGAATCTATTAATTTCTTTCAAAAGAATTTTGGAGTTGATGTTATTTAATGCCAAAACCCCGTGAATATTCAGAAACTGGACGAAAACAAGTTCCCCATGGCAAAGGAACTAGATGGTGCAAAAGATGTGGAGCCTATAACGGTTTAATTCAGAAATATGACATAAACTTATGTCGTCAATGTTTTAGAGATATTGCAAATAGTATAGGATTCAAAAAATATGAATAAAATATATATCAAAATTAAAAAAATAAAGAAAATAATTATGGAGGAATGTAGTATAGTGAAAATAGATAGAAAAAAAAACAATCTTATGGAGAAAGAGTTTTAGAATGCCGGCATTAAATATTGTTTCTAATCTATTTAATACTCTTTACAATAACGAAGTTAGAAGGAAAAAGGAATGTTTGGTACTTCCCACATCAAAATTTGCCACTGAAATTCTTAGAGTTATGCAAAAATATAGATACATAGGAGAATTTGAGCAAATTGATGACAATAGAATGGGGAAATTTAGAATTCAGTTATTAGCTAAAATAAACAAATGTGGAATTATTACTCCAAGATATAGTGTCAAAAAAGACCAATATTTAAATTGGGAAAGAC
>DATFBJ010000324.1:0-2607 GCA_035253885.1 Nitrososphaeraceae archaeon | reverse complement strand
TATCTATTATGTTACCGAATCCTGTTATAATGAGAAATCGAAGCCCTTAGAACCATTTGTTAGTCTTAATTACTATTAAAGCCTTAATGCTGAATTTAAATCATATAAACAATCAATTAAGTTAAGCAGATATTCTAATGTTTGTATCTACGTCTAATTGCTATAGTTAGTGGAACAATTACCAACCAAAAATATTGGGCAATATTCAAGTTAACAAATGAAATAATTATTGATATTGTAAAAACTATGGGAATAGACATAAGATTTGCCATAACACCTTTTATAAAGAAAGGATGCAAATTTTTATCGAGATATTTATTTTTTGTAGCATGCCACCATATTAATGCAAGTAACAAACTTGTCATAATTACAAGAGAACAATAGATAATATGCGGAATTTGATATGTATCATAATTTATTATGAGGGAGGTAGAGAGTGATAATAGAGTTATTAATAAAAGAAATAACAAATTTAGATATACCATTGTAATATGTGACCCCTTAATATGATTAAAGACCTGATGATAAGACATCCAGAATATTGCTATAACAGCAAAACTTATAATATAACTTTCAAATTGTGGGTATAAATCATATAATTTATCTAATAATTCAGATTGTGCCAGATCAGTTGGTAAATCTGGTATATCTACAGATAAAGCCATAAGAGTTATTGCAAATGCAAATACTGCATCACTAAAAGATATTACATGTTCTAGTTTTATTAATGGAGTGAATGATCTTGAAGACATATTTGAAATCTAGTCATGGTGATAATAATAGATCATAATTATTTCTTGTGAATCAGTTTACTATTTCACAAAAATATCTATTCAAGTGCTGTTAACTTAACCTAATGAAGGTCATGGCAGAATGTTTTAATTACTGCAAAATTAAATGCAGCAGTTACGAATATCAGAAAAGAATCCTATTATAAATATTGCAACCTGAACTACAAAATTGTGTCAAAATCTGTGGATATATCAATGAACATATATATTAGTAGGATTCGATAATATTAAACAAGTTACTTTTTTAAAAAATGGCGATTCTAGATTAAATAAAATAATATTGAGTTTAATTCAATGATAAACTTTAAAAATATCCAAATAAGTAACATAAGATAGACCTAAAAAAAATATAGGTAATTTTATGAGTCAAAATTGTTAAAGGATCTCATAAGTTAGTTTATATAAATACTAAGGACAATATCTATATGATTTGAAATCTGGATGGGATGCAACAACCTATGATCGTATCTCGGATATACAAGAATCTTGGGGACACGAGGTACTTGAACGTAGAAACTGGAAAGAAAATGAAATAGTTCTTGATGCTGGTTGTGGTTCTGGAAGAATAACCAAGGTAATATCAACTAAAGTTCCAAAAGGAAAAGTTTTTGCAGTAGATTCTGATTCATCAATGATAACAGTTGCAAAAGAAAATCTAGAAGAAATTTCTAATATTCAATATAAAACAGCAGATCTCTCTGAAATCTATCTTGATGAAAAAGTAGATGTTGTATTTTCAAATGCCACATTACATTGGATTTTAAATCATAGAAAAATGTTTGAACATTTTTGGCAAATTCTTAAACCTAATGGTGAATTATTGATTCAATGTGGAGGAGATGGAGAATTTGCAAAGACTCTTCCTATATTCAATAAAGTCCGAAAGTCAAATCAATTTTATAATTATTTCTGCAACGACAAAGGAGAGGATATTTGGAAACAACCATGGTATTTTGCTAAAAAAGAAGATACAGAAAAAATGCTAAAAGAAATAGGCTTTAAAAATATTCAAGTATCCCTAGAAAATAGAGAATATGGATTCGATAACAAAGAAGAATACTTTCTCTTTATAAAAACCGTTATTTTACAACCATATCTAAAATATTTACCTAATGAAACGTTAAAAGATAAGTTTGCTAAATCGGTAATACATGAAATTGAAACTAATGCAAAAGAATTACAATGGAAATTAGATTTTGTTAGATTGAACATTAATGCAAAAAAATATGAATAGGTCAAATAAATGTGAAATCAATACTAATAATTTTAATGTTACCAAGCAAGTTATATTAATAATTCGAAGCACTCAGAATCTAATATCTGCTTCAAAGTTATTTAAAAAATAAGAAAATATAATGCATACAAATCAAAAATATAATGAAAAAAAGGAAAATGATATTATGCATTTCCTACATGTTCTTGATTCATATGTTGTGTAAGTTCTTCTTCTGAGGCAAAAGATTTACTACATTGTTGACATTGATTGTTATTAGTAGTAGTTTCTGATGACATTACCTTAATAACATGTCCCTTTCATTTATTAATTTTTAAATTTTTATCAAATCTTCATTGTCATTGTAATCATCATTATATTCTATTACAATTATTTTCATGATCAGAACTATTAGTGAAAGAACTTTTTTCTTCACATTATATTGTAAGATTTTTGTTAAATCATGAAATATATCTTTAGTGAGATAAGTTTAATTTGAACTACAAAATTGTGTCAAAAACAATTCACACACCTCAGAACCCTTTTGGCTATACTAAATGTTTTCAACAATATCCTTATATTATATAAGATAATATACCAACC
>DATFBJ010000323.1:0-2480 GCA_035253885.1 Nitrososphaeraceae archaeon | reverse complement strand
GTAGCGTCAGGTCCACTTGTTAGAAGTTCTTATAGAGCAGGAGAATTTTTCTTGGAAAAAATTTGTAATAAAATGTAATGGTATCTAGATGTTGTTCCAATAAACCCTAAAAAGCTATAGATCCGTCCCGAGGGGGGTTCTGCATATAGCAAGTTTCTACTAATACTATGTTGTATTTAGTTTTTATCATTTAGAAACTTATTTAGTAGTTGTTATAAATTTTCAAGAAGTAAAAAAATTATTTTTTGAGAACAGTCGTTAATGCTAAGCTATTTCATGATTTAAAGTTGAGTGACTTTGTAGCAGTATTATATAATGCTAATCCATTAATATCATCTATTGTTTTTTTCTTTCCAGTTACTGGATCAATTCCAGTCATTCTATCATCAAAATTGACTACATATAGACTACTATCTTTGCTAAGGCTTTGAATTTTTTGTTTATATGCAATTATTCCTACATTGTGCTATTAACTTTTAATAAATACTTTTTCAAATGAATTTATTGTTTTATTATATTTTCTGTATTAATTTCCAAGTTAAAATTACATAAAGTATCTTCCTGCAATTTCTTTCAAATTCAAACAAAAACGGATCGTTTTTTTACTATTTTTTATTAGTTTCTCACCTATTTTATTAAATTAACCTGTGATATCGTAACAGCTATACAATGTCATGACATTTATGGTATTCATATAACAAAATACCATTCCCTAACATTTTCATATGACTGTAATAATATTAGCACTACCAGAAAATAAAATTTAAAGGTAATTTATATACAATTAGACAATGTCATGACAATGTAGAGGATAGAGTATAATAGATGGAGGTTTGTTACCACTTTTACTATAAAAGGGAAAAACGAAGAGAAAGTTCAAACCTATTTTATGCTTTGCTTCTGAATTGAGCTAATATAATTTAGTAATAAGAAAAAATATATAAATTAAAATAAACACAGATATTACAATACTAAGATAATCTTCCAAAATAGCTTTTGATCAAAGATTGTTATTTTACATTTAATATAACTATTTATCAAATTCTATAATCATAGTTGTTTGTAAAGAAGGAATAGACATATAAACATCTTGAATTATTGAGATTAACAGTAAATGTTCATATATTCTAAATTATTTTAAATACAATCTTTTATATTATGATCATCAAACGATTTATTATCTAAAAAATTGAAAATCTTAAATATCTATATAGATATATTTTTTTATGCCTAATTATATAATTTTATACAATTGGACAGAGCAAGGAATACGTAATGTAAAAGATGTACCAAAAAGAATTGAAAACTTCAAATCTGAATTGGAAAAGGTGGGTGCAAAATTAATCAATGAATACTTTACATTTGGAGAATATGATGGTATAATAATAGTTGAGGCTCCTGACGATAAGGCAATAATGAAAGTAATGCTATCAACTGGAAGTCTGGGTAATGTTAGAACTAGAACGATCAAAGCATTCACTTATAATGAAGAAAGCAGAGACATATTTGATAATTTATAAGATAGTAATTTTTTGGATCTATCTTACTTTATGCTTAGAAACTAATTGTCTTCTACTGTTGTAAATATCTTAATAGACTTCGCAGCAGATATTGTTTTTGCTAAACTATTTAAATAATATCAATGACATTTTTTAATTCAGTGATTTTGCCTACTTCTAGTGAACAATAAAATTTTTATTAGAATAATTAATTATATCTTTAATGATATTAAATTGATTTTGATAGAGTTTTGTAGTTGTATATAATTTACCATTAGAAGAGTAAAAAAATTATCTATTGAAATGAATATTATTAATAATTTATCAAATACTTCTAAATATTTAGATGCAATCGAAAGTTAAAAACTTTTTATTAAGATATCAAATAATATACATGGATCCATTGAAGGAGACACAATTTACTTTGAATATTAAGAAGGATTATAGATAAGATAAAAGAATAAGATTCTTAACACTGCTACAAAGGCAATTTATCTTCATTGGAAATAGATCTCTGCATAAGTGAAATTCTGTATGTGGAGTTCTATTACTACTACTATACATGTATTTTGTTTTTTGGTAACTTATTGATCTTAGATTGATAATATTATTTTATTCACATTTAAATATTAGAATAAATTAAATTTATTTTGAATATTTATTTATAACTGTGCCATCATTTGACTTTAAAAATAATTTTTCAGCATAATGTCCTTTTGTAAAATTAAACATATTCAAAATTGATCCTGCTTTTTCATCAAAGGAATTGTCTCCAATACGTCCAAGATTCCAATTATCTTCTATGAATCGTAAAATTGATGTTTGATCTATTAATTGATGGTCAACATAATTTACTTTAGCCCATGGAGATATAATAATAATAGGCAACCTTCCACCGTAACCACAACGATCCTGATAACTATTACTATCTTTTCCACTAAGACCACAGAGGCCATCAGGACCACCTATAGCGTCATATTT
>DATFBJ010000322.1:0-5236 GCA_035253885.1 Nitrososphaeraceae archaeon | reverse complement strand
CTGAATCGATATTACCGTTAGAAAAATCTTTTTCTGCTTCAAAACATAATTTATATGATTTTGTTAGGTACAAATCGTCTTCGGAAAAGAGATTCTTCATATCTTCCGGGATTATTATAATAGCAATATTGTCTTCTTGAGTCCATTCTGAAAGAAATTTAGTTTCAGGAATTGAACCCTTAGTATCCGGTTGAGGAATATAACTTGAAATTCTTTTTTCATTATCATCATAACCAGAAATTAATAATGCATGTTGAGGTAAGTTATATAAACCAGGAAAAATAACAATAGGAGGTATTCCTTGATCTATTCTTTTCTTAAGATCTTTAATAGAGCTCTTATAGATATAAGAAGAATAATGTTTTTTTTCAGCAATTTCTAACCCATCAATAATATTAGTAGAATTATTTTGATTATTATTATTATTATTTTTTTCTAAAAAAAGAATATCTTCGCCCCAATATTGCAAAACAACTGAAATTACTAAAGGTAACGAAGAGTTAGTTGGCTCTATTAATGGTAAATTTAAATCATGTGATAAATTATCTTGCAATTCTATTATTGTGTTTTAATTCAAATAAAAACTATCCTATAATTTACTATTAAATGATTTATTAAAGGTTCTTTCTACTATTTGCTAATATACAAAGATTAATTGTAATTATATTCTTTTATTATCTTTATATTTAACAGAATATTTACCTATGATGATTTTGAAATGAAAGAAATAAGTGTTAAAAACTAGTATAATAATTTACAACTTTCAAATAACTTTATCTATTACCAATTTCATTTTTATTTATTCCATAATATCCAAACTTATCTATATTATTAGAAATATATTAAAAATTAATAGACATGGTTAATTTAATTCAATTCATAAATTTTATTATACAAAAAGTTTTATTTTAAACAATCCTTAATTCAATTGAGTAATGAAATTAGACAAAATAAACCTTCCATCTTTGCCACTTCTCTCTGGATGAAATTGTACCCCAAAAATGTTTTTTTTCTTATGTTTAAAGATTTCATACTTTGTTTCTAGTGAGCTACCTAAAAGTTCTAATTCTGACGACAGTCTCCAAATAGAAAATATATGACTTTGATATACATACATCGAAGCGTTTTTAGGTATTAAAATACTATTTTTTTCAGATGTAACTTTAACTAATCCATGAATAGCATTTTTCATTTTGATTAAAGAACCACCAAAATACAAATTAATCATTTCTGCACCATAACAAATTCCTAATAAAGAAATATCATGATTATTACAGTATTCAATTATCTTATTGTTTTGCATGTTTGTCTCTTTATTGTATTTTTTTCTTCCTGATAATATAATTGAGTCATATGATGATAATTTATTATATTGAACATCTGAATACAATAAACATTCAAATTTTATACCTAAATCTTTAACTATATTGATAATATCAATTACAAATGGAGAAGTATTATTGACAATTAATAATTTCATGATAAAAATGGAACAGTTATAAGATTTATATCTTAAGAATAATTTTCTACATTAGCTATTCTTTTAGATATCAAATAAACAGCAACAGATAATGGAACAGTGACAATAGAGTTATCCAATAAATATGTTTTTCTTTTAAAATTAAATTTTAAGGATGTATTAATTGAAATATCTACATCTCTATTATCGAGAAGAAAACAAGAATCATTCAATGGATCAAATTTGTCCAAATTTTGGCATTTAATCTTTGAGAGACCACTTTTACTATTGATAGATCCAACCATTCTAAAAATTCTATGAATGTCGGTAGTTACTTGAGGATCTATTTTAATTCCTATTTCAAAAACGAATTTGTCAATTTCCTTTTTGAAAGCTTCATAACCTCCTAGTTTTTTTATGAGTTTATTTAGTTTGTCATTTGAAATTTCTGAGATCTGTATCTTTTGAGCTATTCTTTTTCGCCATCCATAAGAATATCCACTTAATGGAATTTTGATTTTATTACCTTGTTTGGTTTTTCTTATTCCTAAGCTTTCTAAAGATAAATTTTTACCCATTAAATAACCAACTATATCAGATCGACATTTTGAATCCAATAACAGAAAATCTTCATCAAATACGACTATATGAAATCCAGTATTACCTGAAAATGAGACTTCTATATTTTGTTCTTCTATACCAAAATCTTTTATTAGAAATTCAATCAAATTGTTTGTCTCCTTTTTTAGAAATCTTATACATTTATTACATGGTATTGTATTTTGTATAATTTTAATACCTTTACATTGGTTACATATTTTTGTAAAATCTTTATAAATATTTCCACAAATAGAACAAATATAAAATGTATGTTCCTTTTGACAAGGTAATAATAAATCTTTGAGATCAATGTCAAATATAATATCAGCTCCTTTCCAACCTTTCTCATTAATAGGAAATGTAGGAAATTGATAATATGCATTTGAACAATAAATATCTGAAGGAACATTTTGAACTACATATGCTTTTAATTGACCGATATTTGAAAAGGATAAATGCCTAATTATTTTAGAATCAAAGGTCATAATACCAAACTCGCGACTTTGTATTTCCTTTGGTGGTTGAAGAATTTCTATATTATTAAAATAATACTCTTTGTAAACTTTAAATAAAAATTTATTATTTTTAATATTAACTTCTTTGTTCATTCTTAATTTTACGTATACCAAATTGAACTGGATTAGTTATTTCTTCACAATCATTAGTTTTATAACAAAGATTTTCATTTGCAAGTTTGGAACATGCTGGAACAGAGTATTTTGTTTGATTTCCTTTTTTACCTGCTAAATGTTCTACCTGATATCTAGTTATTTTTTCGTTATAATCAGGAGCGTTTTGAAATAATAATACTACATCATCAACACTTTTTCCAATATAGAGCATATATGTTGCTAACATAAATCTTGCAGAATGTGGTAAGTTTTCATTATTATTAAGTAATTCCAAGGCTTTTTTTATACACGGGGGAAAATCACTTGAGTGATTTGAAGTTTTAACAGACGGTGCTAATTTATTTATGATTAGTTTTGCATTAACTGTAATTTGATAAGGTATCTGACTAATACTCATTTCTTTTATTCTATTATATATCAATTTGTAAATTTCAGATCTTATCAGTCTTACAGTTTCATCACCATCTAAATATACAAAACCATTATCAACTGCTCTATTGATTAATTTCCATTCAACTTCATTAAATCCACTTGATCTTTTTAAATAATCTGATATTTTCATTTGGAACAAATTTGTTGTTTTATCATACAATTTTACGTCCAACTGAAAAAGTTCTTTGAAGATCTTCGAAAGAAGCAAATTCTTTTTGGTTAAGTCTCTTTCTCTTAAAAGATCCGATATTAAAAATCGTTCAACTCGCATAGCTTCAAAAAGTGAGAATTTTTTGACAGCAGAATCTATTCCTATACATTTCATTATTATGAGAGAAACAAGAAAGGTAAATAATTCGATATCATATTTTTCTAATTCGGTGAAAACCTTTCCTTCTATTAATTCATATTCAATCCTTTTTTTAGCTCGTTCAATAATATGTGAAAATTCAGATCTATTAAAATCATCTAAATCAAAATGTGTGTCTCGAATATATTTTCCAGCTTCCTCTAAAAATGGATATTTAGCAAGGTCATCATTACCTAAAATTATCAATACTATTAATGATAATCACTACCAAAATAAAACTACTTCGTATAGATATTATATCCAAGTTTTAGATAGAAAAATTATTTAGTATTTTATAACAAATTTGTTTATTTTGCTTATACTATTGAAAGTATATAAGAATATGAATAAATTTTTTTTGATCTTCTATTTGCCAATTGTCTTTATTGAATCTATAATATACTATCTACTTTAATTTAATTAAGGCTTCTCTTTAACATCAAAGTTTTACCTTGTTCAAATTGATAAATCATATAAAGCAAACTGCTCTAATGAAATCTCTTGCTTCATGAATTAATCGACGTTGTGAACAACAATAATCTTCATCTGTATGTGGTGTTATACTTTTGATCTTATACTATTTATTTTCTACTGTTAATCAAAAAAATTTTTATTTCAGTTGGTATGTTAGTTCTGCTTACTGGAAATTATTTAATTGTCTTCTCTTTAGGTTAATTTTAACAACAAGATTGGAGTCAATAGAATGATAAAAAGATTATAATATTCATATATTATGAGCATATACACTTATGAGTAATATTGAGGATCATTATGATGATATTATAAAACGACTTAGAAAATCAATAAGGAATCCTATTCAAATTCATCAAAACGATGAGGAAAGAGTCGAAAAGATATTTTGTAATCTTTTAGAAAAAAATATAGATTATGCAGTTGATGATGTTCAAATTATAATAGATCGGTTAGGTCCAGAATATAGTAAATATACAAAAAATATAATATTAGAAATTGCTTTATATAAATTACGTTTACATTTCAAAAAGAGATATGAAAGAAATTAATGTAAAACAAGCGTTTTTATCTAATACTCTATCCTTGTTCAAATTGACTAAGGGTTTACTAGAGAGCATTCTTGCCTTTGCTTTTCTTATAAAGTTCTATAGCTCTTTTGATGGCAACCATTTTAGAAGATCAAAGATCTGTTTTAGTTTTTTTACATGGTTCCTTTCCCTGTATTCATACTGATACATTAAATTTCCGCTAATTTTCTAGCATTAAATATTTGCTATCCAAAGTACAAAATATACAATACCTAAGATAAACAATTAATATTATTCCACTTCCTATTACAGCAGAAAATTATTCATCATCTTAAAAAAATAAAATACTTTGCAAAGATGCTATCATAATAACAAGCAGAGCAGCAATGATAATACCAGAAATTAGTATTTAATATGAATAAACAATATGGAAATATATTTATCTGTATGTATAAGACATATACAAAATTATAACATTAAGATTAATATTGGATTCCATTATAGTAAACTGATAATGTAAAATTATGATCTTATAGGAAATACTTCTTGATAACCTTTTGTAAAAGGCTAGCAATGTTGTGTCTCTTTCTATAAGAAGATACTCCCTATATTTCAAAAAGTTGTGATTATATTTTTCTCTCATCTATGGACTATAATATTGATAAAAATACTAAAAGCAATTTTTAAAGGAATTGAAGAGATTTATTCTTGTTAATTGTTATTGCTGCTATATTTTGTAGTCATCCTCAAGATATGTTAACTA
>DATFBJ010000321.1:0-2611 GCA_035253885.1 Nitrososphaeraceae archaeon | reverse complement strand
TATTAATAGATCTCTTGCAGTTATACATTCATCTTCAAATATATTACTTATAACAAATACACTGATTATGAAATCTGAGTCGAAGAATGTAAGAGATGTAATGAACAAAAGTATTATTTCTGTAGATAAAGATGACGCTATAAGAATGGCAGTAAATAAGATGGTACATGGCGGAATTGGCGCAGTTATTGTCACCGAGAAAGATAAACCAGTAGGAATCTTAACTGAGAGAGATATTTTAAAATTTATTGCTAATGAAAAGATGGATTTAGATAATAAGGTGGAGAATATCATGAGCGCCCCTTTGATTTCAGTTGACTCTTCTTCAAGTCTCGAGGAGGCAGCCGGTGTTATGCTTACTAATAATATTCGCAGATTGATAATAAAGGAAAAAGACGAATATGTAGGAATAATTTTTTCCATTATTATTTTATCAAAATTATATTGATCAAAATCCATAGTAAAAAGTAAATAATAATTTTCATTGATGGGAATTAAACACCTACTCATGCTTGTATATCTTCTAAACAAATAAGTTAATTTACCCATTTTTGATTCGAGTTTGAAGCGTGTTTTATGTCTAGTTATTGTTCTAATTGCCCATTGATGATTTTCTTCTAAAGTAAGGAATGGTTTTAGTCCTTCTCTATTTCGTTCATTTATTATATTGCCATTTTGATCAGTTATTCCTACCCATCTTATAGATTTGTCAGAATTTAAAATATTTTTGGTAAACGTAAAAAGGAATTTCGTATTATCCATCTCTTTGTTTGCCGACATTTTTAAATCAAGTAAAGTAATTTTAATTGTGATAATAAAGTTATCAAAATAAATAAATTTATTTCTTTAAATTCATTTGATTGCTTCTCATAAAATTTTCTCAAACTCCTTTTTCACTTCTTCGCTTTTACCCAAATGACAATTCAGAGTGTTTTTTCTGTTATTATCGTGAAAAAGACTCATCATTCTATTAGATACACATTATATTATCATGGCAAAATTTGTTGAAATAGATGAAAGAATGAATTTAAAGAGCAGATTGAAGAAAAAAAATTCTTTATTTTATATCAAGATATAAGACAATTTTAATTCTTTCAATTATTAAAATATTATTTTGTCAAAAATTAAATTAATTTATTTGAACTTTACCTCTCATTGTATCTGGATGATATTCACAGTAATATTCTAACGATTGGTAATTATTAGTCTCTATATCGGATAGATTAAAGTTGACTATAGTAGCAGATCCATCTTCTACATGGTCACTTGCGATTAGTTCTTCACGTTCATCTCCCGCAGCAGAGATACCTTCTATTATTAATTCATGTTCTTCTGGATCATCTTGTATACTTTTTATAGTAATTTGATTGTCTACTCCTGATGAAATGTTTAAAGTAGGATTAGTAGAATTATCAGAACCTATCCACCTATATCGATTATCTACTAGTTTAGCAGTTAGTTCAATAGATTGACTTGACACTTCTTCCTGGGCATATATCTTTATTAAATTTGATTCCATATTTGCGAATAAAATAGAAATTGTTGCACCTACTATTATCAAAGTTGTAAATTTGTTTTGTAATCTAATGTTATTATATTTTTGTAACATTGCTTTGAGTTAGTAAAAAAAGTTTATTAGACTTTGAATAAATTTTAAATCGCGTCTTCGACAGTAAACTTTAGAGGTTTACCTTTAAAGTTCGTTAATATCTCTTTATGGTATTCTTGTGGGATATAGATTACAACTTTCTTATCTACCATAGTAGTTATACGAGCAATAAACTTCATGCTTTTAGCCTATATTGTATTAAAAATATGACTGAAAATGAAAAACTCCGAATCCTACTTTTGCACTAATTGAGTTCAGGTAGTCAACTAAGTGCTTGATGCCAGCAAATTTTAATAAACGAGGTAAATAGATAAAAAAACAGAGAATAAGAAATATGACTCTAGTAGAATTAAATCAAATAGAACTTAATTATATTATTCATGTTTTAAGGTGGCATATACAGAAAATTGAAGAAAAGCAACCATTACCTAAAGCAATAGAAAAAAATCCAAAAGAGATTCAATCATTAATTTACAGATTAGAAGAATATTTGGAATAAAATAAATAAAGAAAATAAAAAATTGATGACTTATTATAGAAAAAGATTTCTAAAAGGATGATTAAATCAGTTGCAAAATACCACGCTAAAAAAGATAAACCTGAAATTGGTATAATATAATATACCTTAAACTTGATGCACCAGAACTTTTACAAGAGATTGAAAAATATCTAAAGGAAAAGGAGGAAAGAAAAAACTAAAAAACAAAATGCTGAAGAACAAAATAAATTATTAGAATCACGGTCAGATAAGTCAGATAGGTCAGATAATGAAGAAGAAGAATCTATTAACTATTCGTGATCTGAGTCTCCTATTATGTTAGCCTCTTTTTTTTGATTCTTTTACATCTTTATAAGAAACAGTGTTAAATGTTTCTTTGATCTCATTATTTTCTTTAGCATCTATATCTTCTTGTCTTTTTCCAACAATATTATTATTTTTTTAGTACTCATAATAATATATTTTAATAGTGTTATATTATTAGCAATCTTGACAATAACATT
>DATFBJ010000320.1:0-2424 GCA_035253885.1 Nitrososphaeraceae archaeon | reverse complement strand
ATATTGAGCCCTGAACAAACAACTAATGATAATAATGGTGTGAATATGTAAAATGGCTAAATCTCCTTTGGGTTTGTTTGCTGGACGTGTCCTTAAATCAAAAAGAAAACGTTCTAGGTGGGCAAACAAATATTATAAGAGACGTGTATTATTGCTTGATAAAAAAACTAATCCTATGGAAGGTGCGCCTCAGGCTAGAGGTATTGTATTGGAAAAAGTAGGAATAGAATCAAAACAACCTAATTCTGCCGTACGTAAATGCGTTAGAATCCAATTGATAAAAAATGGAAAATCAATAACTGCATTTCTTCCCCGAGATGGTGCATTAAATTTTGTTGATGAACATGATGAAGTAATAGTGGAGGGCATTGGAGGTTCAATGGGAGGTGCAATGGGTGATATTCCGGGAGTAAGATGGCAAGTTTTTAAAGTTAATGGTGTATCATTAAAAGAATTAGTTTATGGTAAAAAGGAAAAACCAAGGCGATAAAATTGAGTGGGAAGGAAATTACAAAAATATTATTATTTAATAAGTGGGAGACATCCGGAATAGAAGTTAATGATCCAGGATTAAATAGAGTCATATCTTTTAATCCATCGATGGTAATTCCTATATCTTTTGGAAGACATGAACATCAAAGACTTAAAAAAGCTGAAGTAAATCTTATTGAAAGATTAGCAAATAAATTAATGCGTTTTGGAAAAAAATATGCAAAAAATACAGGACGAATGGGTGGAAAAAAAGCAAAATCACTTAATGTTGTTAAAACAGCTTTTGAAATAATAAATTTAGAAACTGGTAAAAATCCTGTTGAATTGCTAGTAAGAGCTATAGAAAACTCTTCTCCAAATGAAGATACTACAAGAATTGTCTATGGTGGTGTTGTATATCATGTTTCAGTAGATGTTTCTCCTCTCAGACGTCTTGATTTAGCACTTAGATTTATAGCAGAAGGAGTAAGAGAGTCCACTTATTCTAATCCTCAGATAATAGAAGAAGCATTAGCTAAAGAAATTATTCTAGCAGCTAACAATGATATGACAAGCCATGCAATAAAGAAAAAGAATGAACAAGAACGTATTGCAATGGCTTCAAGATGATTAACTCTTTTTACTATTTTGTTTCCATTTTGATTTATAGTTGTATCTATTAAGTTGAATAAATCCATTTAGAATTAAAACCTACCACGAAATTATCTATCTATAAACAATTATGTTATTTGCTAGGTGCACAAGGATCAAGATAATTTTCTACTTTCTTTTCAGACCTTATAAACAATTTCCTGAATCTGGGATTTTACCATGAATTTGTTATCTCTTAACTCCTCAACTTACTACATAATGTATATTGTCCTAATACCTTGTCTTGTTCTCTTTTATGCCTTAAATGAAAGGTATCCTCATTTTGATGCTTTGCTATTCTAAATCTTTCTAATGATATGCTCTACTAAAACATAATAGATTCTGATTTTACTTTTGGTATGTTGATGATGAGGATTTTGATAATCTATTGATCTACCTAGGATGTTATCAGATTTTTAATATGGTAAAATATTTTTAATTTCATTCTCATAATCTAAATATATATTATAACTGTTCTAATATCTTGATGTTTCCTTTTGTTTAATTATAGTATATAAAGGTAATAAAATAAAAAATAAAATTCTATATTCTTACCTATTTCTGGGATATAGGAATCAAGATAAAAGATAATAAATAATGGCAATTACAATTCAACTAATTATAAATGAGTAGTAAAGACGATTTTGTTTTTTCCAAAAGTGCTTTAATGAGTACAAAGGCTGGTAAAGATATACTTAAACAAGTATTATTAAGAGATAGAGGCTATAAACAATATAATAAATATAAAATGAAATATGAAATGGAATTTGAAGATTTTACTAAACGTTTTCTTCTATCCTTACATAGACGAATAATTTCTGATACCTCTCCAAATTCAACTATATCTCAATTTGCGGAAGAAGTTGGTTCTCATGATATGGAACTTGAATCTGATGCTAAAATTGAAGATATTAAAACTCGTCTTTCTAGGCCAGAAATTCTGGCCGATAGAGTACAAAGAATATTGAACTCTAATTTTGTTAAAATGACCTTTCCTGTATTTAATGCTTTATTTGATGGCTCTATGGCTTATTATAAAGAAGATCTTTCAAATGAACTACGAACTTCTATAATAGATGGACATATCATTGCTATTGATTTGAGTGAACCAATGGATCGAATTATGGATAAAGATGAAGATGTAGAATATCTTGATGACTATAGATTGATGAATCCTTATATTTTAGATATAGCTAGAGAAAAAATTTCTCAAGGAGGAGATTTAGTTCTAAAGGCATTTGAAGAAGGATTTAAAGACGCTAGAATAGGTCAATTAATTGATCAAAAATTAAAGATGAAACC
>DATFBJ010000319.1:0-2207 GCA_035253885.1 Nitrososphaeraceae archaeon | reverse complement strand
TCTAGCAGATAATTGCATTAAACAAGATCAATGGATAAAGACATTGGAATATGCAAATAATTACTATGCAGCCTCATGTCAATATTATGCAGCTTCATATCAAGAAACTGTTAAACTGACCAAAGAATTACAACAAAAGATCAACCAATTGAAAGAACAATTGAAAACATGGAATTCATGAATAACGAAACACATGATTTGGAAAATATTTCCGCAATCACTATTCCATTACTACAATCACCTGTAGTACCAAAATGTGAAATCATCGATCGAAAAGTTGCACGAAGAGCATCCGTATCAGACGCACAGTTGAATAATCAACAACGACAAGTAGCAAATCTAGCAGATAATTGCATTAAACAAGATCAATGGATAAAGACATTGGAATATGCAAATAATTACTATGCAGCCTCATATCAATATTATGCAGCTTCATATCAAGAAACTGTTAAACTGACCGAAGGATTACAACAAGAGATCAACCAATTGAAAGAACAGTTAGATAATAAGGGAATACTTATTACTGAACAAGAAATATTAATAAATACACAAGATAATAAAATCAATGAACTAAATCAAATAAGAAACGACAAAGAAAAGGAACTAGAACGAGTAAGGCAAACAATTAACGATCAGAAAGATAAAATAGCAGATCATTCACGACAAGTAAGAGAATTACAACAAAGACATATCGAAGCAGAAAGGCGATGTAGAATTGCTAATAAAAAGATTGATGACTTGAAAAAACAAGTGGAAATTCTATACGAAACACAATATACATGGCAACAAAACAAAATGGAAATCGATCAAGATCTTATCACATGGCCAATTGAATTAAATGAAAAAGATAAAAACAAACAAAGTAATGGATTACAAGAAAATCCAGATAAAAACCCTGAAGAAGATAATGCTACGATTCAGGAAAAACTTAAATCAGAAAATATTTCTGAAAACATACCTGAAGTTACAGAAAAGATTCTGAAAGGATTAGAACCAAATAAAGAATTATCTGTACAAAAAACTAATAAAAAGGGTAGAAAACGAAAAGAAGCAACAGGAATAATTCCAAGACTAAGAAAAATTCTTAAGAAAAAATGATTGGAATAACATGTTCATTTTACAATGTAAATAAATACATTGACTTACCAATAAAATATATTCAAATATTATTTATGAATCGTGAATACGATCATGAAGGAAAACGGAGGAGCAGACCAATTAATGTTCCAATAGATGAAATAGTTCATCTAAGAAAAAGACTTGAAAAAAGGAATATAATTCCATATATACATATCGATCTTAATATCGCTATATATCATTCATATAGAATAAGAACACAAAATCGATTGAAATGGTTATTTAGGTACGCAAGAGCATTAAGAGCAGAAGCATTAATAATACATTGTGGATCACTATGGAATAAAGGCAAACGACCAAGAGAAACTGATATTCCAATACGAATAGAAATATTCAAGCAAAGATTGCTTAAAATTGCACAAATGACCAATCAAAAAATTCTAATAGAAAACTCTGCATCAAAAAAGTGTTTCGGAAAAACACTGAGTGAATTATTAGAATATACTAAAGGGTATTCAAATTTAGGAATATGCTTAGACACAGCACATGCATATTTCGCAGGAATTGATTTACAACAATTTCAAGAAGATTTATCACATCCAAAAGTGGAATTAATACACCTAAATGGAATCTATCCAGAATCAAAATATGGATCAGGAAATGATAAACATGGAACAATTTTAAATTCACCAAAAGGAGACAAAATGAACGAACAATTAGAAAAAATTATAAATACAGCAATAAAATCCAGAAAACCAAAGGTTTTGGAAACACTACCAGATGGATATCAACTTGAAATTAACGTGTATAACAATAAATCAATTAATAACAACAACCAACAACAAAAAGCCAATAACAATAACGATGCTTTATGGCTAGCACCAATAGCAGTAAACGGAATAAAGGTATACGCACTAGTAGATTGTGGAGCACAACGAACCATTATGACAAAGAAGCTTTTAAAAGAATTACAAAGCAAAGGCGCAAGATTTCAACAATATGAAGAAAAAAGAAATTTAATGCAAACAAGTTCACCATTAAAGATAGTTGCAGCAATAATAGCAAGCGTACAAATAGGATCGAATATAAATGAAGTAAAGATACCAATAACAGACACAGGATATATACAA
>DATFBJ010000318.1:0-3302 GCA_035253885.1 Nitrososphaeraceae archaeon | reverse complement strand
CTTAATTTTCTATCTATCATGTATATAATGACATAAAATTGATTTACCTAATGGATGATTTATTTTTATTAGGTTAAACAATGATTTTAAAATAAGTTTCTAAAGATAAAAGCTAAATACAAGTTATTGATAGTATCTCTATAACATAGACTCATATTTTCGCACCGCTATCGGTATTATCTATTTTAACTAAAATTAATAGATGTTTTAATATAAAATATAGGATAATTTTGACTTTATTATGAAATATCTTTTCAATCATAAATGAATTATTATGGCCATTCCCATATGCTATTACTATTTGTCTCAATTAATTCATCTATTTCTTCAGATGTAATCTTTCTCTAATATCTGTAATATCTCTTTTTTCCAATTGTTCTTTTCTTTTTCTTGTTTCGTTAGGTCTTTCCATTTATCATATGCCTTGTTATATCTTATAGACCATTCATAGCAACTGGAATCATTTTTGACATTTGACTCATTCACTAATCCGTTATTAATAGCAGCATTCATTTTTTGTTTTTCTTCTTCTCTAATCTGTAATTCCTTTGCCTTGGATATTTTTGCTAAAAATTGTTTGCTATCTTGATTAACTAAATAATTGCGTATTATTGAATTGTCTATATCTCGCCAGATTATTAATCCATCAACAGCAGTAGCGGGGCTGCCATGAATAGAATTTGTTGTTATTGATAAAGTAGCTTGTATAAGCTGTTCTGTAGGGGGATTATATCCTAGTGTAGAATAATTATATGTTATTGTTGGATAGATAACATATTTAATAGGCTTTTCAAAAATTTCTTTAAATATAGTCAATTCTTTTTCTAAAAGAGATACATTGTAATAGCATCCACTGGCTACAATAAATCCATCTGTAAAATCATCATATTTTGTAGCTACTATGTCTGTTTCTCTTCCTTCAAAATATATTGTTGGATAAAATTTCACATCTTTGTCTTTATCTTCTAATGCTCTAATGAGATTAGAATTTTCCATAAAATCAATATTATTTTCAAATTTTGTATCTTCTTTTGTACTTATCCAATTAAAGTCATCTATTGTAAATCCTTCAAATGATTTTGGATATTTCTTCTCAAGAGAATTAAAATATTTTATCCATCCTTTCCAGTCATAATTTGTATTAGAATCACCTTCTGAAGGAGGAAGGAGAATAATTATTATTTTTAAATTGGTCTTCTCTACAGCTTTTAGTAAGTCTTCAATTAGCTTTGTATATTTTGAGTCTTCGAAATTATGCATAGAAAAATAGTATTCATGAAAACCTTGGTTAAGAAGAGTCTGTATTGCATTTTTTTGCTCTTCTTCTTTTAAATGTTGAAGAATGAGGTTATTGTTTAAAGGGGCCCATGCACCAATGCTAATGTAGTCATCAGGTCCATGATGATTATTTTTATTTTTTGAAATAATTTGTTTCTTTATATTGTATTTATTATTTTCAATAGTATTTTCTGCATTTATATTTTGTAGTAAATCATAGTTATCTATATTATTTAATGATAATAACTCCACATTGTTTATGTTAAAATTCGATAGGGAGACTACAAATGTATCTTGAGAATATAAATGAAAAAACAGAAAAAAAGCTATAATTAGGAATAAAGACAATAATAAAAAATTAATAAAAAACAAAGAGATTTTATTATTCTCTTGATTATATATACTTAATTTTTAAAATGTCTCCCTAATAATAAAATCTATATACGATGTGGTAGAACCCTACTACATGGACGATTCCACTCCCTACGGTAATTACTTTACTAGGGCTCACCTATTTTATCTGTTAAATAAATAAATCTACCATGATATTGTTCCAAATCATATCATTATTTTTCTAGTGTAGAACATTTAGAAATATTATAAATATTCTATAAAGATAACCTTATTTACTAAAGAAAGAACATTATATTTTGATATGAATTATAATTTAACTATATTATCTATATCTCCTTTACTGTTGTTTTTTCTTTTGATTCTATTAATGATTGGACAAATACAACAACAGCAAGCATTTCCAGAAACTACACAATCGTCGTGGTGGTCTAATGGAACCCCTATGCCAACACCTAGAACAGAAGTTACTGCTACTATCATAGGAGATAATATTTATGTTATAGGAGGATTTGATAAATCTGGTAAAATACTAGATACAGTAGAAGTCTATAACATTAAGAATGATTCTTGGAAAACAGTAGCACCTTTACCACAACCATTGCATCATACTGCTGCTTCAAGTTTTAATGATAAAATTTATGTTATAGGAGGATACACAAATGATACTATAATAACAAATCGGGTTCCTTCAGCTAAATTATTTATTTACGACCCTAACAATGATACTTGGACAGAAGGTTCTCCTATGCCTACTGCTAGAGGAGCATTAACGGCTGTTTTTATAGGTGAAATACTTTACGCTATAGGTGGTGAAGTCGAAAGTGGAATTATGAATATTAATGAAGCCTATAATTCAAAAACCAATAACTGGGTATCAAAATCACCAATGCCTACTCCAAGACATCATGTTGCATCTGCAGTTGTTGATGGAAATGTATATGTAATTGGTGGAAGAGTTCAAGGAGTTTCTCCTATTACCAATGTTAATGTTAATGAAATGTATAATCCTAAAGAAGATATATGGATAACTCTTGAATCAATGCCTTCAAAGAGAAGCGGCATTAGTGCAGCATCAATCAATAATACTACAACAATCTATGTCTTTGGTGGCGAAGATATTACCAAAACATATAACAATAATGAAAAATATAATGTTAAAAATAATAAATGGGAATCTCAAGAACCTATGCCTATTGCTCGCCATGGATTATCAGCAGTAGCGTCTGCTAATGATGATAAAATATATGTTATTGGAGGAGGACCTGAACCTGGATTGAGTGTGACTAATGTAAATGAAATTTTTAATATTATAAAATAAGTTATGTAATTCTAGTAACAATACAAAGATAGACAAAAATATAGGAGTAACTCTAGAGAAGTCCTATTTTATAAAGAAATTAGACCAAGACTATTTTGATGGAACTAAATAAAAATCATTTAATTCTTCATAAAATAAATTCTGTTTTAACTTGTAATAAAGAAAATTACATGATAATATTAGCAATAACAAAATACTAAATCCAATTGTATTGAAATTAAGTCCATCGAATCCGTGAATAAGTTACTGTAGGTAGCAACAAATATTTATCTTGAATTTGTCGAATTTGTGCAGAGGGCCATTATTTATGGTAAATACAATTTGTATGATACTTTCATTTAAACTCTGGATT
>DATFBJ010000317.1:0-2010 GCA_035253885.1 Nitrososphaeraceae archaeon | reverse complement strand
TGATGGAGATATTGCACCAATTGTTCCTGTAACTAGTACAATTGCTAAAAATATTGCACTAGTTCTTTTTGTTGATACTATTTTATTGATCAATAATTACATATATTTTACTTGTTATATCTGAAATACGAATGATGAATATGGTTTCTTTGAATATAAAGTTGTAATATTTGATTTTTTAGATACATCTATAATAAGATGAATATATAAAAAATCGTTATAGTCATTTATAAGATTAGGAACTTTATTATTATCACTTCATGATTAATTGTATGCGTTACTAAAAAAGAGTCTATTGTAAATGTACTATTATCATATATTTAGCTTTTATTATTTAGGAACTTATTTTTTAATAATGTTCATAATATTGAAGATAAAGGAATTTTGTTAGAAATATGCTGTTGATTTAATAATAAAAAAGATGAATTAGGGCAGAGGAGCCGGGATTTCGAAGTCTGAAGGCACAAGAATTAATCCTAATATCAGATATTATTTTAGCATTATAAATATTTTTATTAGTATTAATAAATATAATATCATGAATTATGTAATTTAGTTAAATTTAAAAATATAGAATTAGAATCTTAACCTAGAAATTGAGAAGAGATAGATATATTTTTATTAATGACTATTCAAAAAATTTTTATGAAGCAATTTTAACCAAATGACTCGATGGCATTCATAACTAACTAATTATTAATTAAATGACCTAATATCTATAACTTTATAAATTTTTAATCCAAATAAAAAAGGGGAGATTTAGTTGTTTTATGACATAACTATTATTTTTTTGCAGATATTGTAGTCAGTAGGTAAAGATGTGTTACTTTACCTATTATCTTTACCTGTTATTATTCCAAGTTCAACTAGACCTATGTTGCTCCTGGTATTATTATTCCAATGTCAAGTAGACACTCAAGCAGATCATCAAATGTTCCTTCCACTACTACACCACCCGCAAGATCTGTTAGAATAAATTCTAATTGTGCAGTGTTGAATGCAAATGATGGATCTCCACCTGGTGGAACAAAGTCTAGAATGAATTGACATAGATCGTCTATTGAAGTTACAGTGGCAGGTATTACAACTGTACCTAAATCTGGAACATTTTGTATAGATTCAGCACCTGGTTCTTGAAGTTCAGCCACGATTGCATTACGAGTGCTTGACGCTAAGGTATTTGGATCATCAAAGCATTCATCACATTCATCTATTATCCCTCCATCTCCATCTCCACCGTCTCCATTTCCATCTCCTGCTCCGCCACCTCCAGCTGCTACATTGTTGTTATTGTTTATACAGATAAAGGTGAAACCATCTCTATCGATTTTCTTAAATCCATCGGTTTTATTTCCGTTGTCACCATTTCCATTGGTAGTATTTCCATTGGTAGCATTGCCAGTGCCTCCTGCGGCATTAAGATTTACATTGATATTGTTACATTTTATTTTCTTTATATCGAGACTTTTGTTATCTTTGGATTTGTCTCTATCGTCTTTTTTGTCTCTATCGTCTTTTTTGTCTCTATCGTCTTTTTTGTCTCTGTCGTCTTTACCATATGATGGATATGCTGACTTGTAATCTAGTTGATAATATGGTTTTCCATATGATGAGTGTTCTGGTTTGTAATAATCGGATTTATAAGATGATGATTGGTATTGTGATTCATAGTAGTTATTATCGTTTTCATATGGTTTGCCGTATTTATTGTCTATTCTATTATCTTTTCCATAGTCTCTTGATTTATCTCTGTCTTTTTCGCATGTTTTCCTATCGTTGTCCTTTCCATGGTCTCTTGATTTATCTTTATCTTTCCTATCGTTGTCCTTTCCATGGTCTCTTGATTTATCTTTATCTTGTTTGCATGGTTTCTTATCGTTGTCCATTCCATAGTCTGGTTCATAGCTATTGTATTCCTCGGCCATTCCATAGTCTGGTTCATAGCTATTGTATTCCTCGGCCATTCCATAGTCTGGTTCATAGCTATTGTATTCCTCGGCCATTCCATAG
>DATFBJ010000316.1:0-10343 GCA_035253885.1 Nitrososphaeraceae archaeon | reverse complement strand
GAAACGAAGATTTATTGTCTTTTTTATTCATTGTTAAATTTAAATAAGTAGTTGCTAATAAACATGGTCGTAATTATATTTAATTTTAAATAAAAATCAAATATGAAGTAATAATATATCTATAATAGACTCTTATTTCTTCAACACTATTGGTATTACCCCAATCACATTTAACAACTTTTAGAATTTTAATACTATTGTACGCTAAAAGTCCTTTGACATTAATACCAAATATTTTGTCATCAACAATCGATATATCTCAGTTTTCACATTCACAAGTTTATACTCATGTGAAAAAGTTGTTATGAATTTGTTTAGAAAAATGGTAACTTATAATTTGACTGAGATAATCTATCAAAAATCAATAAAAAATAATAAAAAAGATTTTTTGAAATAGTTACATTTAATTTCAAAAGTTAAAGTTTTAATTTGTAAAAAGCAGATTCCAATTACATGACATGCGCGAAGCCCTCCGAGCCCGTTTTGATAATTATGCTAAAAAAATATTCTGTCACTATAAAAAATTTCAATAAATCAAAGTAAACTAAAAACAATATCCTTTGGATATTTTGATCATTTAATTCATTACTCATGATAATTACAATATAATAACTTAAAATGAAAGAATTTCTCGTAATAACTCATTCCTAATACATCGCCATATTATTATCGAAGAAATCCCTGCTAAAGTTGTCATTATATTAGCATTAATTTTTTTTGTATTTGTTTTTGAATCACCGACCATTTGAGTTTTATCATTTTCAAGATAATTTAGATATAGATAATGAAAAAATCCAATTAGGAAAAATATTATAAATAATATGAAGGTAAAAATTACTTCTTTTTTTTCACCACTAATTCTAATAGATTTTGTTCTAATGCTTACATTTCCTTTTCTATCCTTTATACCTTCTTTGACAATTACCGTGGTTTTACGAGTTTCTAGGATATATCTGAAGAGTCCTGATAATGTTGATAAACCAGTTATAAAAGGAATATAATAAAATATTTGACCGTAATTGAGCCCATAAGGATCTGTATTAAAAAGAATGACATAATAAAATGGTGCCATGAGAAAGTCCATACAAAACCTAGGAGTAGATCGATTTCCATATGGGTATAATTCAATTGTTTTAAATGTATCTGTAATTATACAAAGTAGTATGAAATAAATTGATAAAGAGGCAGGTATAGAAAAATCAATTAAATGTTCATAGAATGTATTAAGAGGAAAGATTAAATTCTTAAAACTAACAAAAAAACTTTCTACAAATACAAATCCATAGGTAATAGTTAAAATTATTTTATAATGAAGTTTATAATTTAAGGGTTGATGAGAGGGATCTATATCTGTACTATTAGACAATTTAAAATATAAATTCAAACTTTTATTTATACTGTTATTTGCAACTTTACATTAAGACAATTTATAGAATTTATATATTATGGAGATAAAGAATAATGATGATAAAAAAGTTTATAATAATATTTATATTTATGTTCATATGCCTTGCTAATTTTGGAAGATCATTAGTAAAACAAACTCAAAAATTTCCTATGAGTTTTTCTACACGTATCCTAATAATTATAAAAAATCGAATTAAATTTAATATTATCATGACGCTCTTTTATAGTAGTAACGTTTTTACAATAACAAACCAATCCAATTGTAACAGCTACTATATATTGTCGTATACGTAGGAAAAAGTTAAGGAGAAATAAATTGCATGTTTCTTGTTTTATAGGTAAACATAAGATACCCGACTGGGTAGAAGAAGAATTAAAGAAAGAGAAATATCCCTCTTCCTATGTTTTCAAATGCTCAGAGGATAAATGTGATAATTATATAAAATTAATTAAAATCAATAATAATAATGAATATTTGAAAATGGATGTAGGAAAGGAAATATAAAAGAGTAAATAAATTACTTACACATATTATTTTTAATATATAGATTTCTCCATCATTTCTTTTACAGTTAACTCGATTAATTTGAAACTATTAGTTTTTTGAAATAATCTATAAAGTTTTCTGTTTCAGTTTTAGAAACTATAGGATCATTTATTCCTTCAGATAACAATATTTTTTGTGGATTACTACCTATGCAGTAACGTAATGTATTCCATTTATCATAGTATTTGTATTATCATTATTATTGTTATTTTTCATTTGTATTATTTTCCTCTGTTTCCTTTTTATCTATGCCTTTTCCTATATTGTATTTTGATGAAGTAGGAAAAGGTTCTGCAACATAATGAGTAACCACTGGAGGTTTATCTCCTATGTGAAAGCTACGAACTTTATCTAGTATCTCAATGTCTGCAGCTGTTAAACGTTCATGTTGTCGTAAATGTTCGGCCCAAGATTCTACTACAAAGTTCTCAATAAAAATATTTGGATCTGTACCATCTCTATATACTCCCCATTGAATTGCTCCATCTCGTTTTCTAATTTTAGATAAATCTTTGAGAGCTATCAAAAAGTCATTGAGGAGGATATTTTTGTTATTCTGTTGTTGACCCTCTTTACCAATTTTATATTCAATCTTTACCAGAACTGGACCTGATTCTAAACTTGGTTCAAAAAACATTATAGGGGAACACCAATACATAGATGCAGATTCTTTTATTGATTTTGATTGTATATCACCAATCAACTTGAACTTTAGACCAGTTAATAGTCCTAGACCTAAACCTATTGCAGCAATTATTAGCGCTGTTCTAACATCAAAGTTGGCAGCTACGGAACCCCATATCACACTCCCGGCAGCTAGGCCTCCCTGGTATATTGTCGTGTGTGTAGCAACAGACCTTGCACCTACCCATTTAGGATTGGCTTTATGCATTGAGACATTCAGAGTGGCCACTACAATAATCCATGCAATACCCCCTGCAAACATAACTCCTAACAAGAAAATAAAATCATTAGATGATGCAAGTAAAACCATGACAACGGCAAATAGAATGGTAGCACCAAAGAAATGCCATTCAGCTAAGATCTTTTCTCTGAGATAAGGTAAGATCAATGTACCACCAATTATTGCGCCAGTTCCTAGACTACCAAGCATAAAACCAAATTCTAGAGAATCAAATCCCAATTCATAACGCATCAAGGAAGGTAAAAGGGCGAATAAAGCAGCTCCAAAAATAGTAAACGATATGGTTCTAATGATAACAGATTGTACTGCTGGTGCATGAATAAGATAGCGTACGCCTGCTTTCATTGCTCCTACTATGTGTTCTGCTGGCATGTTTCTCTTCTCCTGAGATGGATGCCATCTAGACAATACAATGATCAAGCCTATGAATGATAAAGCGTTTAAAATAAACACAAATCCAGGATTGGCCAATGATGCAATTATAAATCCAAAGATGGCAGGCCCCACTGCTCGTCCAAAATTTAATGAAACACCTCCAAGTGTAATTGTTGCAGGTATTTCAGGTTTTGAAACCATTTCTAGACTAATGGCCATTGATGATGGAATACTTATTGCAGCTCCCGCACCTAACATAAAAGTAAGCAATAACAGAGTAGTAGGCGTAATAAGTTCTCCAATAGTCAAAAATCCCAAAGTCATTGCAACAATAAACATGTAACCTTGCGTTATCAAAAGCAGTTTTCTACGATCTACTACATCTGCTAAACCTCCAGCGAAAAGTGACAATAAAACAATAGATAGAGCAGTTGAAGTTTGTAATAGCGCTACCATAAGAGGTGACGGAGTAAGGTTAGTCATTAACCAAAGTGCACCCACATCATGCATTGCATTTCCAATATTTGATCCAATTGTAGCAAACCAAATAGCTTTATAGATAGGATGACTAAGGGGAGAAAAGCCTGGAATCTTCTTTTTTTCTATACCTGTTACTTTTTGTTGACTTGAATCGTCGGCCATTGCTATATAATCATAGGCTACTACGTCAAAAGAAGTTTTCTAAATTTTGTCTATTGAAGATGTTTGATATTTTTGATCTAAGTCTTTTTTCTTTAGTTTAAGAGTTATTGATTTATCTATTAGACTAGCAATTTCTAATCTAGGGATCTCATATTTTATTTCCTTATCTTCCATTTCAAACTTTACAATGAAAGATTCAGCAAATGCTACTTCTACCTTGCCAACTCTTATCCCATCCGATGAATAAACTATACTGTAATTTACTTTATCATCACTATGAATCTTGCCTTCATAAGGATATTCTGACATTTGTAGTACCATATAATTTCTTTTAATTAAGGATTTAATTATGATAAAACTTGATAGATATTCTAGAGTATCATCTATACTCTCCACGTAAATTTGGAGAATTGTCTAAAAAATTTATATGCATTATAAAAAGTAACTTTTTCAATATCACTAATACTAAACTCTCCTGATCTTCTCATTTCTCTTGCTACAAATGGAACACTAAGTGGATTAGATACTCCCCAATCCGAGAATATTAAGTAACAAAAATATAATGATTAACTTAAAACTACCTTATAATTAATAAAGGTGAATACTATTAGAAACATTTTAATAAAATATAAATATCTAAATTGATGACAACTAACAGTTTTTTATTGATATGGTAAGATAACGTATATCTTTAAGTTTATAAATTTCTGCCAATAGAAGTATGATATGAGGTTAATAACTGTAACAATTCTATTGTCAATGTTGATAATTAGTAATTTTCCTATGATAAATTCAAAAATGTTGGAGATTCCTAAAAATAATTCTTTTAATACTGAATTTTATTCTATTTTTAATGATAATAACAAAATGTTTTTTATTGATGTTATAAATTGTAGTACTAATAGTCGCTGCATAGGCTCTACAGAGGATAATAATATAACAGGAACGAATCTTAATGATCAAATTTTTGGATTAAGTGGCAATGATCAAATTTTTGGATTAAGTGACAATGATAATATAACTGGTATGATAGGTAACGATAATATTTATGGAAATGAAGGAGATGATGTCTTATTTGGTGATGAAATTTTTGAAATCAACGAATTTGATTTCCAATATGATAGAAATGATTACATATCCGGCGATATAGGCAATGATAATATCGATGGAGGCATAGGTGATGATTTCATAGAAGGAGGAGAGGATAATGATATATTACAAGGTAATCGTGGTGCTGATTATATTTTTGGCGATGACGGAAATGATTTGTTATATAGTTCTAAAAAGAGTGACAGTTCTGATAATAGAATGGATTATATTGATTGTGGACCTGGAAATAATGATACAGCTTTTATCACAGATTCAGACATAGTAATAAATTGTGAGAATCTAATTGATTAAAATGAATTTCATTTTAAATATTGAAAACGGCTGTGTTAATTTAATCGTTATCGCCTCCTCTATTGGCATAGAAATTTTATTTTTTTCTACTATTGTATTAATAAATGTAGATAATGTTTCAATTCTAGGACATTGCATGCCTCATTATATCATCTACTTCATCCGTGTAAACTGCTGTATGTTTTCCACAACTCTCAACAAGAGATCTAATGAAATTTTCAGCAACAAACATATTTCTTTCTTCAGAAATGTAGATTCTAAGTACAGATTTGTCAATTGGTTCAATACAAATCCATAATCAAAAGTGATGATTACCAATCTGAATAATAGTTTCATCTATGATGAATGCTGATATCCTTTTCCGTCTGTAAATCTTACATGATGAACCAAATCATTGGATCCAATTCCAAGTTAATAAGTTTGATCAAATATTCAGTTACTATATATATAAATTATTGTTACATCCATTATAAAAAACCATATATATTGTGGATTCAGATAAAGGTTTTCTTTAATTATATTATATTCATCTTATTTCATATTCCTAATTTATTAATCAATAAGTTACTATTTATATATAACTAACAAAAACAATTGAAAATATTGATAAAGTATAATAAATTATTTTAATTTTATCTTCTCAATTTTAAATATAGAAAATTTTTTGTATGTATCATCTTATATAACTATATAGACATTTCTCTATAAAAGATTATGTTATTATTTCCATTTTATATAATACTATTATTAATAAATTCAATTTAAAATATTTGATCTATTTTTATGACTAAATCTTTTGGTATTGGTAAAGGTTTAGGACTTGGTTACAGAAATGCATAAAGGAAAAATTACCTTTTTTTATTACATATCGTACTAATTTTTTTATATTTGTATATCAATTAAAATATCAAAATAGTAGTGTCATAAGTAGAATTTAATAAATATAGTCTTGTTTTTATTTGATTATCTACAGAGAAATAATTCAAAATAGTATTTCATAATAGATCTATACAATAGGAATATCTATATTATCTTTATTTTTTCCAAGGATAATATGCAAGGAAATAAAAAGCAGGACATAGAGATAGTCCAACTATCTTTTCTGGCTTTATTTTTAAGATAACACGTTTTTGCTGTGGTTTTCTATAATAATATTTTCCAATCCCCAAATATTTCTTAGCAAGTTTCTGTAAATGTTCATTAGCATTATCATATGTTTGTTCTATGACTATGCCTTTGATTGATACCATGTTATATGGGTTATACTGTTCAACTACAGATAATGCAACCCTAGGATTTCTTGTTACATTTCTTTTTTTGACTGCAGCATCAGAGGTATTTACTAATATAATATCATTTTCTTCGTCTAGATCTGCCCATACAGGAGTGATATGAGGAAATCCATCAGCAGATAATGTAGATATAAAAGCAAGATTTCTTCCTTTAAAAAGACTATTAAATTGTTCCTTTGAAAGTTCTGTTGAGCCTACTGATTCGTTTACTATAAAAAGACTTTCGGTCTCGATTGGGGGAATATCCACAATATCGATGTAGGATTTGTTGTCGTCTTTTTCCATTTTAATAATTATAATAATGATGTTACGTATTAAATTTTTATTGATAGTTGTATGATTAGTAGATTATCAAAGCGAATGATATAGTGCTTAATATGATCCAAATAAAGTAGACAATCATTTTGGTACTAAACCAATATATGGTATCCTTATGGTGAACAATATATCAAAATTATATACTAGTATAATAATACTCAATGTATGGAAAGAATCGGAATTCTTTTTACTATTTTAGCCTCGATAGTTCTTTCTGTTGTCTTCTTTTCTTATATGGATGTCGATTCAGTCAATGCCCAATCTAATACTTCGACTGACCCTAAACAACTTCTTAGAGATTTTGAAACAGCAAAAGACACCATTCAAAACAAGATTCAAGTAAATTTTGAACAATTATTAAATGTAATTGAAACACAACTAGATTTTAATTCTGTAGATTCTTATTTATCACTGGCATCCCAATATTTCATAAATGGAAAAGTGTCTGAAGGAATATCAGAATTAGAAAAGGCCAATAGAGAATTGAAAAATTCTAGTATGACTATTATGAATGCAGGTGATGAATTTGTTTCAATTTCAAAAGATAACTCAACACTTATGGCTGATGGTACAAAAGAGATTTTAGAACATTTCGGAAAAATTCTTAAAGATTTGGGAACTAAAGTAGATAATTCTATGATCCAACTAAATTATTAATTGATGTTCAAATAATAATAAAAATTATGATCTGAAAAACATATGGTAGAAAGATATGAAAATCTATTAACAATACACCATAGATTGAAAAAAAACATATTTATTTTTTATAATTTCATGCACACATTTGGATGCACATTTCTTCAGATTTTGGACAAGGAGATTTACATTCAGTTTCTAATTCTTCTATTGCTTGTTGTTGACTATATATCATAGTTTTATCATTGTCAACAAGAAATTCTTCTCCTTCTCCAAGAGCACTATCAAGTTCAAAAAATATAGGACAGTAATGCATATACTATTGTAGTTATTACAACATAATAGTGGAGATGGAATTGCAATAACAGAGTTTTTCATATACTTGCCTTTGCTATATATACAACATATTTGTATAAAAATATTTTAATACAAAATTAAACAATAATTTCTGTAAATTTTTTCAAGAAATTGAATTTATTTTCTTATATATGGTAAATTTTTTTCATTTGTTACTTTTATTATTATTACCAACAACCAGGCGATGCTATAAAACCATACTTTTTACAATATTCTTCTGTTGTTTCGGAAAATGTACCTGTTAAAGCATCATAGACTACAATGAAAAATAACATACCAATAAAGAATATACTGAAACCACTAAATATCCATTTTAATGCACTTTTAATTGTAGTTTTTTTAGCCATAGCCGATAACATCATTAACTATGATTGTATCTTATTTCATATATTTATTATAGTACATTTTCCGAATTGATAATTGCAATGGTAATAAGGTCTTCTTTGATATTTTCAGTTAAGCCAGATTTTATTTTTAGTTAACTTTTAGTATTTTATACTAAATCCTATTCTCAAAATATAGAAACACTGTCATTATTTATTAAATGTTAAGGAAAAAGAATATCTTCACAAAACATGATAATAAACAACAATAATAATAATTATGTCTCTTTTACATTTAGAATTTCAAAATATATTCCACAAATTGCAATTATCTCTTTTTTATTTTTATTGTTTCTAATAAATAGTATCAATATAATAACAGTATTTGGTCAACAATCAAATTCTCAATCTGAAAATGAGAATATCAATATAGCCGTTGCAGGAGACTTTTACTGTAATGATCAAACAGAAGAGACTATTGAAAATATTATTTCTGTTACTCCAGAATTGATAATTACTACAGGCGATCATGTTAAAGATGAAATATCTGCAGATTGCTGGATTGAAATGTCTCAAGATATAAAAGATAAAATGAAAATTGCAATAGGAAATCACGACATTGAATTTTCTAATATTTACAAACAAATAGTTGATTACCATCAGTTAGAGAGTCCATACTACTCACATGACTTTCAAAATATTCATTTCATAAGTATGTCAACAGAACATCCATTTGAAAAAGGAAGTAAACAATATGAATTTATCAAAAATGATCTTGAGAAAACTTCAAAGGATCCAAATATCGATTGGATTATAGTTCATCAACATAAACCTCTTTATTCAACTCACGTTAATAGAGAAGAAGCAAAACAACTACGAGATACATTTTTGCCATTATTTGAAGAATATAGTGTAGATTTAGTAATATATGGACATAACCAATACTATGAGAGGACATATCCCATTCTATATAATATAGAAATAGAAGATACAATAGATGAAGAAGCAATACCTCAGCCAATTATAACTGATAGTTCTACCTCTAGTTACCAAAATATAAAAGGAATCATATTCTTAACTGTAGGAACAGCAGGGGATGAATTAAGTAGTCCCAAAGCAACTCCAGATTATTTAGTAATACAGAACGATGACGAATATGGATTTCTTAATCTAAAACTAGAAAATAATGGAAAAACTTTAGTTGGAGAGTTTCGTACAGGAGAGGATGCTGATGATATACTGGATACTTTTGAATTGAAAAAGTCTTAATTTATAGAATAACAATCATATTCTAATATTTGAGACTTTTTACATATTATATAATAAACAAAAATTTGTAAAATCTCTCAATGTCGGTGCTAAGGGTAGCTAACTTTCTTTGACATATCTTTAAAAAGAGTTTATTTCTTCTTTACTGTTGCTAATTCTCATTTTGAGAACTCAATAATGAGAAATAGAATCATATTTATAAATAAGTGTATTTAATCGATTTTATGTATATCTTTTAAAAAATCAGAATTAATTATTTTTAACCTTGGTATTTTGAGTGCCTTTTTACTGTTAAATACAAAATGTGTCATTTGCTCAACAACAAGAAGAGAATATTAATAACAACATTACCAATAGCAGCAGTAGAATATTTTATCTTTTTCCAGAAGAAATTGAAGGATTAGAAGAAGAGATTCTAAAAATTCCACATGATTCATTTTCTTTAAAGACAATGGTAGCAAAAAAAGGTGATAACATTACTGTTAACTTTTATAATACTGAAGCAGTTGAAAAACATAACTTTGTTCTTAATCAACCCTATAACATTATAAAAGATTTAGCAGGAGGTCAAAATGCCACTTTTAGTTTCATAGCAAACAAAGAGAAAGTATATGAATATCAATGTAGTTATCATTTACCTACAATGACAGGACAACTTGTAGTATTACCATAAAAAAGAATATTCCACTTTAGCAATTCATTATTTTTTAACAAGCATTTTTTTAAAATATAAAAAAGTTTATTAGAATAATTTTTTATATAATTATTTTAATGATCACTTTTATTAGATATTTAAATTACAAATTGAAACAAAGAGAAAAAGATTTCTATCAATAACAATAATATAAATT
>DATFBJ010000315.1:0-3283 GCA_035253885.1 Nitrososphaeraceae archaeon | reverse complement strand
GAAAATAATATGGTTTTGGCAAAAAAAAGATATTGAATACGTTGGTAATAAAATAATAATGTATTATCATTGGAATTGTAGATATCCAAAAGTTAAATGGTAAAAGAATGAAATGAGTTTTAATAATAATACTGGACCAAGAGAAGAAGATATAGTAAAAATATATGAAGACAAGGATTGGTGATTATACCATCCTAGCAGTTTTTGAGGGTGATTATGTCAGGTGGTCTAGGAGGGAGCACGGAGACAACGGAGTGGAAGGCGAAGAAGTATCAACGATACAAGAATTTCAAAAAATGATTCAAAAAGAAGGATGGAGAGAATTATATTATAACAATAAGAAATGAGTTCTTCTACAACTAACAATAATCAAAACAATAACGAGGATGTTGATGAATATATTGAAGAAGAGGAAGAAGAAGATTTTTTTGTTGATGATATAGATGAATTTGAAGATGAAGATAACGAGTTTGAAGAAGATCATACTGATTATGATGACGAAGAAGAAGAGGAAAGAGAGTAATAAATGAGTTCTACTACTTTTATAGAGAACATACATAGAAGAAATCTAGAAGATAGTGAAAAATGAAATGATTGTTTGTGAATTTTGTGGTGACGAAGATAATGGCGAGTTCATACATGAAAACGGTTTTGATTGGTGTCAAATCTGTTATAAATTAAAAAAAGAAAACAGATTAAACGATAGATTCAAAGAGTTCTAACCACAATAAAAATATAGTAAGTGTTTCAAATAAAGAAATGCCTACTAAAGTAACAATAGAACTAATCTTGGATGATGAAGGCCTTTACGAATCTGGAACAAATGAGAAACTAGAAACTGATCTTGTGGATTTTCAAAACTTAGCAAAAACCTTTCCATATGTTAAAGAATGTAGTGTTATATGTATTGTGAGGGAAGTAGGAGAAGAAAGAAGAAAATGATGAAGATGAAATACTACTTGGTATAATGAATGAATATAATGGTCAAGTTCATGATTCGCAATATCATATTGTTGCAAATAATATAATATCATTAATATATATTTGAAATTCCAGAGGGAAAGAGAGAAGTAAAACAGAGATTCAATAATTTTAATATTAATTTAAATTCTATCTCTTATTGATAAAGCAATCAACTAAATAATATGAGGAATAGTTATAACTGAATCATATGGTGGAAGAAGAGGAAGAAGAAAAAGTTATCTGTCCTACTTGTAAACTATTTTCCTTAAAAAGTCGTGTATATGTTATTGATTGGCAAAAATTTCTTCAAAAAATAGTAGTAGTTGGATATTATAATGAAGACGGTGATTATGTTAAATCTAATGTGTTTCTACCAATAAGTAAAACTTTTTGTTGTACCTTTGGTCATTTTTGGATGCAAACGACATAATATTAATCTAAAACAATAACTACTAAACTAAAATAAAATATTGCTAACAAATTAGTTTATTTTTCTATTGTAAATATTGAAATTAAAAGGAAGTTTGAGAATTGTATTCTTACAGACAACTCTAGCTAATACTTACTCTACTCTTCACATATCCCAGGAACTGCTACCTTCTTAAATAAATGAGGAGATATTACTAAACTATCATCATCATATTTTAAGAGTGGTGATTTGATTCAGAATTAAATATTATTTTATTAATTGCTTCTTTATAGTGCTCTAATGATTGCCAAACTGCATAATTAATGAATACAGAACTCTTACCAATTCCCTTATGCAATTGTGCAGAAATAAATCCAAGCTGTTGTTTAAAGCGACTAGCATCTTCAGCCCAATCTTTTAAAAACTGTTCAACCTTATCTGGCTCTACATTGAATTTATTTATTAGAATTACTTGACCATCTATTTCTTTTTCTTCGATCTGATCTTTGAATTTGACTATATCATCCATTTCAACAAATTTTGCCATGATAATATAATATAGAGTGTCTAATAAAATAAAGAATTTCTTTTTAACTACAATAACAGAAACACTATCGAATTCCTTTGGAGAAGAGAAAATGAAAAGGAAGTTTGAAGACTTTTGATTAAGATAATCAAATGATTTACAACAATAAAGAAATTAGAATCATTTATTTATTTATTAAGTATAGAGAGAATAAAAAGATGATATAGATAATGTTTAACAATGTTATAATTAGTATTATAATAATTCTATTTTTATTTTCAGTTTCACTTGTATTCATTTTAGAAAAAGAAGTATCCGGAATAGAATATTCATGTAATGAAAATGTACTAGTATGCAATGGTGATGAGACAGATGATCAAATTGCAGGAACTGAAAATAATGATATAATCTTTGGTTGGACAGGTAATGATTTTTTACGTGGAATGGCTGGTGATGATGTTATTTTAGGGGGAGAGGGAGCAGACACAATTATTGGTGATATATCAAATGATGTATTGAATGATACCATCCATGGAAAAGATGTTTCGATAGGTGGTCCAGGTGATGATGTATTGCTTGGTTATCATGGAAATGATGATATTTATGGAGGTCAAGGTGATGATAGGCTTAGAGATTTCGGTCCAAGTTATTCTGATGAAACAAACAATTTCTTTGGTGAAGAGGGAAACGATTTGCTTGTTGCTAGTCGTAGTACGGATATTTTTAACTGTGGAGAAGGAATAGATGTAGTTTTAAATTTCAATATAACACAGGGCGACAAGGCTGATGAAGCAAATTGTGAAATGTTAATTCAATAACTTTGCTCGAAAGAATCAGTTAGTTTCACAAATTATCAATAATTTTTATTACAATTTGACTTTATACAAATATATATACAAATATGTCGTCAGCAGCAACAAATGATGATGATAATAATAATATCACTAATCAAAACCCCATTATATTACAAAAAGAATTAGAAAAATGGAAACTTACTCTAATATATTGAGAAAACCAAATAGAGATTGTTTAATCAAATGTTACAATCATCGTACAAATATTCAAATGCAATAAATGCTAAAGGAGAAAATTATGCTACAAAATCATTGATAATGTCTTTATTGCTTGAAAAATATAAAATATCATCATCAGCAACACAAATATTATCAATGAGATTTTTAAAAAATTAACTTTTCTTATTGCTTTTCCTGCTATTAAACGTATAAGGAATTACTGTTCCAATTGCTTTATTGTTTATTTCTGGCTTTAATTTAATGCCTTTGACTATTCCGTCATTTTTGGTACTAGTAATTATCTTATTTTCTGGATCTGCCAATAATGCTCTATTTACAGTATCTGTAAGGAATTTTATTGAATCTTGTAAT
>DATFBJ010000314.1:0-3999 GCA_035253885.1 Nitrososphaeraceae archaeon | reverse complement strand
ACAGAACCCTTTTTAACAATCCTTATATTTTTTCTAGAAGTTATTTGACTAATGAAGGAATCAGATATCTGTATAAGATGTTCTCATCTAAGAAAGAATCATGTTTATGGTGTAGGTTATATTGGAGACAATAAATGTATGACATGTAATTGTCCTCAATTTATGGAATAAATCAAACGAAATTTGTTTTTATGTGACAACAGTTAACGGAGTCTTAAAGAGACTTATGCTTTATTTCCTTAATTGAATTTACAACTTTAGAATATGGATGGTTAAGCATAAACTCTTTTAGTTCTTTTCTTTCTTCTTTTGTTGTATTACTTTCTAAAATTTCATTCATTAGTTTTGCTTCATTGTAATAATGGTCACTTACCATCTTTTTTAATTCTGCTAATGTTTTAGCATAATATTATTTAGAATATTGAAGCTTTATAGTTTAACAATGGAAAATCAACAATCTTTTTATTCTACTTTTATATATTATAATTTCCACAAATTAATTTGTGGATTTTTCAAGGAAATGGGTGTTGAAGATTTAACTTGCTCCTCTTTAACACCCAAAAATAATCAACAATCTTTTATTCAACCTACTTTTACTATTAATTGCTACTATATACAGCATTGCACGGTTGGATTCACGGGTGTTATTGTAGCCTCTAACACCCATCAGTCGATTGGCAGTACCTTCTAGAATCAGTCGACAAGTCAGCAGAGCTAATAAAACGTATCTTTATCTATCTATATTCTATTGCTAAATTACACTTCTCTTTTAATGATTCAGCTCTATTATTATGTATTTTTATCTTTCCATCATTTATTTTAGATATTTGTTTCAAGTCTGCTATCATATTTTTTATTTGTTGGGGAGTATATGTAGAATTTGGAAAATCTTCATGTTGTTTATTATATGATGAAATCTGTCTATTGTATTTATCAATTTTTTCATTTATAACCTTTGATTCTTCATTAAGTTTCTCTCCTTCTCTATTTAACTGCAAAATTATCTCATTACATTCAGAAGATTTTTGAATTTGAGTTAAAAGGTAATTAGAAAGACCTACTATTGTGAGAATAATGGAGACTATTACATAAATTAGATTCCATTGTCCACCAATGTACAACTATATAATAAGTTATTGATTATTGATAAAGATAAAGGTGATGATGATAACTTGAATTATAAAATCTGTTATATTTATATTCGATATTACTATAGCTTAGACTCTTATTCTTGCACCACTATCGGTATTAACTAAAAGAATCTTAGCTAATCTTCTTTTGATTAATAATGTTTTATTTGGACGTTGAAAAGTGGCTGTTAAAGGAAGATGATAGAAGAATCTCTAAAATCCAAAGTATACCTATTACCAATTGGTAAACTATATTTAAAGGAGCAGAATCTTGAATGAAACTGAGCAAACAATAAATGAGTAGCATTTAATAGTAAAAGCAGTATGTTTAAAAACTTGTTGATTTTTGGGCAGTAAAAAAAATTACAGAAGCAAATTTATTTTAGAATAATTTATATAAAATTATTAAATAGTTTTTTAGATTGCTTAATCTATATAGATGGAAAGAAATCCTATACCAATTTTATATTTTATTATTATTATTATTTCCTTTATTAGCAGTAGTATATTGTTTTTATCTTTTTACCAATTATCTTTTGCACAGAAAGATGATGATGATGAGGAAGATGATAATGACAAAGATGATGATAAATTGGTAGTTAAAACTAAGATAAATTTGAAAAATATAGATTTGCAAAAAACTAAATTCATACGTGTTATTGGTTTTATTAATGGTGAAGAGAGCAAGCAAGATATTCCTATCTCTTCTATAGACAACGATAAGAAAAATTTGAATGTTGATTTAAAAGTAAATGAAGAGAATGAGATAGTTAAAGCAAGTTCTCCAGATGAATTCTTTGTATGTGCATATCAAGTAGAAGGAGATGTACAACAACAACAAGAATCTGCGCAAATACCAAAATTTGATTGTAATGAAGGCGATATTTTAGGTAATCCTACTGAAATCAGTTTATTTAAACCTGGTTCTCAAGTATATTCTAAAAGCCAAGCAATTTATCAAGCACATCTAAATACAAACAATAATACTACAAATAGTGATATTGTTAAAATAGAAATTCTCTCTCCTATGGCAGATAAGAAAGATGCAGAAAAATTAATAATCGCTGCTATGATAAAAGGTCAAATAAAATCAGAAGTTATACAAGATGTACAGGCTGAACTTGACAAAAGTGATGATTCTACAATAAAAAGAACATTTACATTTGATAGAAATACAGACATTGGCAAAATACAAATCGGAGATAGATATCATGCATGTGTTGCAAGCAATGATTTGAGTCCACCAGAAGGCCAAGAATGTGAAAAGAGATTAGTAAAGCATTTTGATAAAGTAAATTCATTGCCAGCACGATAGATGGATAATAATTTATCTATAATTAAAACATCGATACTGGTTAATTACTCATTTTTTATCTAAATTTATAATAGCTTTAGATATTGTAACATAAACTATATAACAATCCTTGAGTTTCTTATATTTCTCGATTATGGAAGATAAATTAAAATTTGTTGTACATGGTAAAAGAGAAGTAAATAAATTCGTTTTAGAAGGAATTTCCTCTTATATATTGAAAAGTCTTGAATCCTATGATGATAAAACTATAATTGTAACATTTGAAATGCCTGTAAATACCAATAATACTATAAAACTGAATAATTATAATCTAATTAATTGATAACATTATCTAATAAATATTAAAGGTTATTTGTTAATAAAACAATTGCTTTATTATTATTCTTCAATTGCATATATACATTTAAAATATTTGTGAATGTTAGAACAAAAATAATATTTAAGTTCTAATAATAAAGCTAAATACTTGTTAGTAGAATCTTTATAACAATAGACTCTTATTTTTGAACCGCTATCGGTGTTACTCCCGACGCTTCCATGCTTATATCGGTATAAAATTATAGTTAATAGAACTTATTATTCTTTTTTTTATATAATTTAAGAATTTTGCTGTCTATTTGTCATTGGGTAAAATTCACTTATCCATTAGTCTTTTCAAATCCATTTTTTTTCTAAAACTCTACTCAATATTTGATATTTGTATACTGCTAGTGACAGTATAATCATTAAATATAATTCTTTATTATTATAAATATGTGGGGTATTACAATGTATCTCATGCGACTTGCAGATTACTTACAAGGACGGAAAGATAAAAAAACTTGTAGGTTATGTAATTACGTTGCAAAGAATGAGAATGCTCTCAATAACCATATGCAGAAGGAACATGCTCTATAAAAAGCCTGTAAGTTAAAGGATTGGTAAACTAATACATCTCTCTAAAATCAATCACAGAGTTTACAAAACTCAAAATTAAAACTTTGAACAATAGAAATCTTCTATAAAAATAATAAAAAAAATTTTTTATTTTGCTGTTTATATTATTAATTGAAAGTAGACCATAAGGTTACTTTTATCATTACATCACTCTCTTTAGGTTTCGTTATATTTTTATTAGCAAAAGCGATTCATCATATTCTGTTAAAATAAATATCTATCGGAAATTTGAAATCAACAATTTTTTTATTGTATGACATTAGAATCTTACAATAACATGGATAAGATAATAAGGAAATAAAGGAAAAATCTTTGAGGTTTATCGTATCTTGCTATTTATATTTATTTAGTTGTTCAGATACTCAACTATTTATCTAATTTACTAATTATGTTTGATAATATATCTACAATATTTGATACTAAATGTTATAATATATTATTATACGATACTTGTATGTTAAAAGGCAGAAAAAATATGATAACTTTCTGCATATTAGGGTTTTCTCTAATATCAGCAGCAATACTAGTTGTATTTTTTTAATCTATATATTAAAATAGCTGATTATAGGTAATAAGTTTCTAATAATAATATCTAAATACAAATAGTTTTTAATATTA
>DATFBJ010000313.1:0-7520 GCA_035253885.1 Nitrososphaeraceae archaeon | reverse complement strand
TATTAATTATTTATACATATACGTATGACTATGCTGTAGTATATATACGAGATATATTGAATTATTTAAATTGAAATTTATCAAAGAAGAGATATGAAAAATAGTATCAAGAATATAACTTGTTTATTTTTTTATTCTTCAAAATATTTAAGTATGTAAAAGTAAAATATTACTATGAAAATTCAGGCTTATGCAGCTCATCACGCAGGTGGTAAATTAGAGCCGTTCGATTACAATGTAGATTCTTTGAAATCTGATGAAGTAGAGGTTAATATTGAATATTGTGGAATATGTCACAGTGACTTGAGTATGCTTAACAATGATTGGGGATTAACACAATATCCATTTGTTCCTGGTCACGAAATTATTGGCAAGGTATCAGCAATGGGAAATATGGTAGAACATTTCAAAGTTGGACAATATGTAGGCATAGGTTGGCGAGCTCGCTCTTGCTTAATTTGTGACCAATGTTTGAGTGGTCATCATAATCTTTGTGCAAAAGGTGAGGATGTAATTGTTGGTAGATATGGAGGTTATGCCAACAAAGTACGATGCCAATCTGTCTGGGCTTTTCCATTACCTGAAAATATCGATATTAAAACAGCTGGTCCTTTATTTTGTGGTGGAATTACAGTTTTCAATCCTATTATTAAGAATAATATAAAACCTACTGATCATGTAGCGGTAGTCGGGATCGGAGGTTTGGGGCATATTGCTCTTAAATTTCTTAATGCATGGGGTTGCGAGGTTACGGCCTTTTCAACTAATCCAAATAAAGAGAAAGAAATAATGCAATTTGGTGCTCATAATTTCTTGAATTCTAATGATCCTAATGCTTTAGAATCATCAGCAAATAAATTTGATATGGTACTAGTTACTTCAAATGTTAACCTGGATTGGAATGCATATGTTAATACTCTTCGACCAGGAGGGAAGCTACATATTGTAGGAGCAGCACCATCAGTGAAGGTAGATGTATTTTCATTAATTTCTGGTGAAAAATCGATAAGTGGATCTCCCATAGGAAGTCCTGCAACAATTGCCATGATGCTTGATTTTTGCAATCGCCATTCCATTGCACCAGTTATAGAAGAATTTAAACTATCGCAGGTTAATGAAGCAATTGATCATCTCAAAGCAGGCAAAGCACGTTACCGCATTGTTTTAAAAAATGATTTAAAGAAATAATTGGATTTATTATTACAATTTTTTTTCTGGTAATAATATTCTGGTTTCCATAAATTAAGTATTTCAATTTAAGAGTATAAAAAAATGATTCAATGGAGGAGGTGGAATTTGAAGCCTCGGTTCGAATCCTCTTTTTTTTAGGATTTATTAGTGAACTCTAATAATTTACCAAGAAATAACCTTTACTTTTTTTTAAATCAAATAACAATATCAATTAAAATTGTTTTATAATCAATATTAACAGTATTTAATAAATAATAAGTCAGGTAAAATCTAGAAATTCTTTTGTAAATGTTGTAATAAATGATTCTCAATCAATTTGCATTTGAAAAGATGCATGTACTCTAAACATGATAACATCAGCAATGCAATTGTATTTCAGCAATGATTCTCTTCATAGAAATATCTTGAATTGTTAAATTAATATATCATAACATTTTTAATGAAGACAATCTTCACAACTTCACCTTTTTAATTGCTCTTCTAGCAATAGGTCTTATAGGTATCAACAATAACAACAACAGTATTAGTAATGCATTTGCTCAAATGGATCCAGAAGATTCTCCAATGATGATGGAAGAGGATATGGAAATGATGGGAATGGATGATGCTAGTATGAAGATGAAGTTGAATGGAACAATTAATGTAGAATCTACTATAGCAGAAGCATTCAAATCTAAAGTAACTACTGACATCATAGGAGCAATACAAACAGCATAAGCAAGTGTTGGAGCAAATTCTTTCGTAAAGAAAGCAGAATTAACTCTTGCACATGGATATTTAGTATACAAGATGATGGTAGTAGATGAAAATATGAAAAAATATAAAGTCATTGTAGATCCAGGCAATGGACAAGTTTTGATGAAGAAGGAAGTTACATGGTACGATTAACATAAAATGAAATATGGTGGAGAGAAAGAAAAATGCGACACATATGGTCACTATAATGATAATTATGATAAAAAGAAATGATGATGATGAAAGATAAGAAATATTAGATATTAAATCTAGTTGAGCAATTAATCTAAAACAATTTTTTGTTATTTTATCAATATTTAATCTTATAATATTCTATAATAGATTAAGTTATCAATTAAGGTAAAGATGAAGATATAAAGAATATATAAAAATTTAGAAAAGATAATGATCTGAATTCATTAGTGAAGCCATAGCCCTTATTATTTGATTAACTTTGTTAATAATACAAAATTTGTTATGGATAACATTTTAAGATAAAATATATAGATTATTATATTTGTTAATCGAGAGTTTATAAAAAAGCATTAATTTACGATCTATCTATATTCCTTTATTTCTTTCTTCTAAATCTTGCTGTTCTGATTTTTGATGCTCATTCAAGTCTTCAACAGTATTGAAAACTCTGCCACATTGTGTGCATGTTAAAGTTTCACTACTATCATTGGTAGATTCCATATTATACAATGTAATTTAACATAATAAAAATCATTTATTGGTTCAAAAAGAAAATATTAGAGGAGATCATTATAAAAAAAGAAGATCATCATTAAAGTAATAATCATTAATTCGATACTCAACAAAAAATATTAGAGATCTAAATTATTTATGACAAATACATTTTAAGACTTCTCGAATTAATATGAACCCTCATGCAAAATGAAGAAAAAAGGCAAAGAAAAAGAAACATTTTTTTTGAATTTGAACAAATGTACAAGGATAATAATAATATCTCATCTGAATTACAAAGGAAAAATGATATAGAATGCTATGATAAAATTATGGAATCTTATCTGAATTATCATTCTATAGTTTCTATTTATGTTAGAAAGTTTATGGAAAGACCAAAGATTTTTACAATACCAAAAGTGAAATCAATGCTAAAAAATATCAATCATATGATGGTATTTTTTATTTTATTATGATTTATTTGTTTATTTTCTATTACTAGAGTAATAAATTAAAACGATAATTAATTAATCATTAAGAAATAGAAAATAACAAGGTAAAAGAAGATGTATTGGTGCATCTATCTGATCAGTTATTAATTCTAAGTGAATGAATACAACATTTGGAAAGAAAGCAAATGATGTAATAATCAGTTATTAAACTATACTAATGATATCTATAAATTAATAGTGATAAATAGATTTATCAAGTTTTTAAGGTTATTTATTTGCTTATTATTAGATTTCTTTTTTTCTGCTTTATCTAGCATTTTCCAAATTTTATTTTCAAAGAATAAGAAAAGTTGTTTATTTTCAGCGACTTGTTGTAAATTCAAATTATCTGTAATAAAGTTATTAAAGTCATTTTCTTCAAACGAACCAGCATGATCTATAAGATACGTTAAAGTTTCTTCATTGGATTTGTTTAAGTATTTATAGATTTGTCTAATATTTTTATTATTAAATTCACTATTAACTATACTTTCAAGTTCTGATTTGACTTTATCAATATAAATCGTTTGTTCATCCTTAGGAATTTTATCTAAAAAGGTAATAAGGAGATCTTCAAATTTCTTATTATCATTTGCTTTAATTTGTAATATTCTCTCGAATATATCATCCAACATTAGTCTTTCGTGGTTTTTAATCGGTGAAGAAATCTTTAACCATTTAAATATATATTCAAATTTCTCATACCATAATTTTATAGTCTCACTATTTTTCAATGCTTTTGATAAATTTAAATAGTTATGAGCCCGTTCCAGAGAATATTCATCGGTATTGACTGAAAATTTGACAATATCTAAAATTTTGGAAGGTATTTCATAAATATTATTTTTATATTTATTTTCATGATGAGATTTCATTTCTTTTAAATATGATACGCTATAGAGTTCCTGATTCTTATCTATTTGTGCATGATGAGTAGGACATAATAATATCAAGTTCTCAAAATTATTTCGTTGATGATCGGTCATATTAGAATTATAGCGAGCACTCCCAGGTTTTTCTCCTTCTATATGGCAAATTACTCCAATTACTAATTCAAATTCATCAATAATTTTTGAATTACATGAGTTAAATGCACAAATATTTCCGGATAAGGAAAAAAGTTTCTTAAGAGTAGAATCAGAATAATTGCGATTCATAATGATCTTGTTTTAAATTCTTGTTAATATTGATGTTATAGTATCTAAAAAAAGGATTTGCTATATACAAAAATGACATGTAGTTAGATATCTATTATTTAAATTTAAACTTTAACTTAAATAATGCTATCCTTAACAAAAAACCTTATCAAATTCAACATAATATTTCTTTTATCTATCCGTAGTAGTTAAGATAGTTAAACATATACGAAAGCCCCAATTCAAATCCCAATAGAATATTATCTTTTTTGTTGTTTTCTCTATGTCTGCATTTCCAGACACTTCAAAAACCATGTTGATTATTATTAATCTTATTTTGTTTTTGATATTACTCATTAATTATCTTGATCTACTAATTCTTCAGATGTTACATCTTCAGTTATTTCTTTATTGTCAGTAACAGCCTTCTTTTTTACTACAACTTCTTCTTTAACATATGGCTTTTTTATAACTTCTGCTTCCTCTCTTCTTAATGGTATTTTTATTTCTTGTGGTGTCTGAATAGGATTTTGTGCTTCCTTTTCTGATTCATCACTTGGAGGTCTGCTTTCAATACTTTCTATTTCTTCTCTGTTTAATTGAACTTCTATTGTTTTTGTTTCTTTTACTGGTTTTTTAGTAATAATCGTCTCATCTTCAACTACTCTCTTAGTAACATCTAATTCTTCTGACATTAAAGGAATAACTTCTTTTTCTTCCTCCTCTTCTTTCATATTGCTTAATGATTTATCATTTGTATTAATAGAATAAGGTATGGTAGTTTCATTTTCTATGTTACTATTACTATGATAATCCTGCTCAAGATCTATCTTTTGAGATTTCATATACGAATTTCTTGCCTCTTCTTCAGTTACTTTGAATATTACTCTATTACCATCATATTCTTGAACTAGATTCTTTGGAAAGGAGAAAATTTCTTTATTAATTATACCCTTTTCAGTTATGACATATTGTGAATCCACATTTTGGATTTCACCAAAATTAGCATCATCAATTCCTCTTGCTTCTTTTTTTATAATTTCATTCCAAGGAATATCATTAGTAAAACTCATAAAGTTTTGTTACCATACAAAATATATAATAATTTAATATAATTTATTGGTAAAAGATGATTTAAAACAACGACCTTCTTTTTTGTGATAATAATAAATTGAATGGAGAAGGTAATGGTATGTGTGTGAATATTTAATTCTTTGGATTGATTGAATGACCTTAGATTCGAATTACCAAAAGTTGGTATAATACTATATAAGACTTGAAGACAAATTAATTATATAGATCATCATAGCCAATTATTATTGATTATGATGATTAACCTATAGATATTGACAATATTTTCTATTATGATAATTTAAGTATTGTCTAGTTTTTTTGAAAACTACAAACACTATATTATATAAGAATACGAATTACATAATTTCAAGATGACAATGATAATATTCTTATAATATGGTTAAAAAATGCTTATTCATATATTTTATTGCTTAAAATGATAATTTAGATAAGAATTGTTTTAGCATCTAAATATAATTTGATAAAAGTATTACTTCTTTAAAAATAAAGGACTAACAATTATTCCTACTAAAGTAAAAGATCCAACGATTGCAGCAACAAATACAGTATTTGCTATTGATGCTAAAGGTTCCCCTACAACGGCTACAAATATTGCAAATACAAGGATTATAAATCCAATCAAAGCAAATAGGCTAAATATAATTGATTTAATACCAAATAATGAACCATTTTCTTTATCTTCAGTTTTTGTTCCTTCTACAAATTCTGACATTTTTCCAAAAATTTTATCCTTTATAGATTCATTTTTTCTTTGTATTTTGTATTCTATATTGTCTCTTTCATCAGGATTAGCCTTTTCGGAAGTAATATGCTGATCTATTGTATTATTATTATTATTATTAGTACTAGATGTTAGTTTATCTATTTCTCTTTTATATTCATCAGAATCTTTCATTGTACTATCAGCCATTTCAAATATTATTCTATCTAATCATATAAAACAATTTTTTTACAATTATTTCTAAAAAAATAAACTTTTTAGTAAAAACCATATCCTTTTAGAATGAGTGAATCTGTATGAGTAAATATCTTTTAAAAAAATACAAATAAGAATTATTTTTTATAAAAAATATATTCATTTAAAAATTAATGCCATTAAATCTATCTTTATCAAAAATCAATGGCATATTTTAAGCGCTTTTTGCAATTCTCATTTCATATAATGTATTATAATAATTAAATAGAAAAAGATACAATCATAGTTAATGATGTTATCGGCTATGGCTAAAGAAACTACAATTAAAAAAGCATTAAAATGGATATTTAGTGGTTTCAGTATATTCTTTATTGGTATGTTATTTTTCATTGTAGTCTATGATGCTTTAACAGGTGCATCTTCCCAAACAACAGCAGAATACTGTGCAAAGTATGGTTTTTTAGCAACACCTGATTGTTGGTAATAAAGTAATATAATAATAGAATAAGATTTTATTTATTTATCTAGATAGATATTGATATGAATAAGGAGGAATTATTTCTCTTATTGAAGAAAATGCCGACATGTTATTGAAATATTTTTTTGCAGCATTTGGCGGAATTCCTAATCTTTCTGCAAAACTGTTGACAATATCTTCCATAAATAATATTTGACTATAACTTATTTAATAAATTAAGATATAATATTTTACAATATCTACAAATAGACTATGAATAAGAATATTTTCCATTATAACAGATAATTATATTATTTTCTAATTTTTTAATAAATTGCCATTAAGAAAATAAATTATAATCTTATAGTTAAATAAAAATGAATTATTTTTTAGTAAAGTTTAATCCCTTTTGTATTGTTTTACTTCGTCTTCAGTTACCGTAAAAAAGACAGTACTGCCATCAAAATGGTCTACTAAATTTTTAGGAATATAATATTGTTCTTTGTCTACAGTTCCTTTTTGTGTTATTATGAATTCTCCTGTAACTTCTTGAACTTCTCCAAGGTCAGCATCACCTAGTCCTCTTGCTTCTTTTTTGATAATTTCTTCTGGGTTAAATGCTGTCGATTCTCCTCCTCCACTAGTTTGATCTTGAGACATTCCGGTCATATTTTCGCCTTGTGCTAACACATTTTCAAATGATGTTGTTGGTATTCCTGTTGCTGTAATTAAAACAAATGCAAGAATTGACGAAATTGCTATTGTTGAATAGTTTTTTGATTTCATATCAATTATAGTTAAATATAATATAT
>DATFBJ010000312.1:0-10088 GCA_035253885.1 Nitrososphaeraceae archaeon | reverse complement strand
AAGCAATTAAAAATTCAAAAAAAACATCAGAGACAAATAGATAGATTCTTCAATAATAATAAGAATACACTTAACTTATCTTATATCATATTTGAGCAAGAATACATTAGAACTATAAATAAAAGTATGAATTAAATTATCAAAAGAAAAGATATACCAAAATAATAAACTCATAAACAACAATCAATATTTTAATAATGAAGGTACAATATATAGAAATGAAAGAAAGAGAAAGAGAAATTAGGATAAAATCTTTTCAAACACAATCATTTGATAGTCTAATAAACCAAATAAATAGCTGGTTAAGAGACAAACAAGAGAAAAACAGAAATACATTCGAATTTATTGATATGAAATATCAATGTGAACCTTCTACTATCTCAGATAGTGATTTACAATATACTGCAATAGCAATTTATAAAGATTCTTTAGAAAATTTAAACAAAGAATTAGCTGAACAAGAGAATTCAATAAACATTGAGGAATTTATACATGAAAAGAAAAAGCTGGAATATCGAAAATAAAAAGAAATAAAATAACACTATTATGAATTAATATTTGATTAAAATACCATTAACAGACAAATAATAATGAAGAGAGTAAAAAAAGTCATAGTCTACTGAAAAGTAGAAGCCAATAATTTACATAGATATATAGTAGGCTAGGGCTATGGGTGATTATTGCCTGTACTTGTATTTACATTGTTAATCATACTAGTTAGTAATTTGATATAAATTATCGTATTTTTTATAATATAATAAAAAGTAAAAAAGCACTAAAATGTACAAATTAAAAGATTAAATAAAAAATAATAAATTTAATTTTGAAACTATAAATAAAAAAATTTAAATTTTATTCCACCAAAAATAAAAATGAAAAGAAGACATTTAGCCGTATTTAAAAAATACACCTTTTTCACCGCGAGGATGTCTCCAGTCAGTTTTCAATGAGCAAGTACCACATTCAATACAACCTTCATGTTGTAAGATAACTTTATCTTCTTCTTGGCTATAACACTTGGTTGGACAAAGTACTACCATTTTATTAAGGAAATTTTTTTCAGTATTTTGAATTTTTATATGTGAAATTGTATCCTCATGATAACTTAATTTAGCCACTCTTTCTTGAATCGTTGGTATTTGTAGCTTATATGAAGAGGATATTTTTTTTCCTAAATTATCAGCAATTTTAATTGGAATTTTAAAATATACATCGTCTGATTCTATCAATGAAAGCAAGCGTGTATATCCAAATCTATTAATTAATGTGATAAAAAAATTTCGTAAATTGTTATTAGATGTAATATTTAATAGTATTTGATACTTTTGTCCCAAAGTACCAGAAGGAATCTCTTTTCGTGTATTTTTTACAATTACATTGAGATATCCTTTATCAATTGTTTTCATGTCCAATGTATATGGGCTTTCTTCTATTGATTGTTTATAGAATTCTCCTAGATAATCAAAATCAAAGTTATTTTTATCTATAGACCTAGCAATTGCAAAGGAAGCTCTAACGGCATCATCCATTCCTACATTCAATCCCTCTATTCGTGGTCCAAAGAAAATACCACGTCCAGCAGCATCACCAATAAACAAGATATTTTTATAATATGGTTTTTTCATTCTACCGCGCTTACCATCAGGAATCAATTTAGTGCTATATTCTAATTCTACATAATTCGTAATAAATTTCACGTTATATTCGTCTGTAAGTTTTTGGTTAAAGTAATCAAGTTTTGATTTTATTTCATCTTCTGATTTATATTTTCCATCATCAATTAATTGTTTCTTTAATTTATTTGAATAGTAAATCTGCCTTGTTTCACTCCAATTATTTATTAACTTTGTAATAGCAAAAGACCTTCTGACTTGTTCCTCTTTTGGAATAGTTTTATCTATCTCTTTTAAAGGAACATCATCTTTTACTAATTCACTAATCATAGGATTACTTAACATTGCATTTACAATTTGTGCAGGTTCTATAGGATTTTTTAGTAAAGAATCATAATGATAAACACCCCCGATAGAAAGAGAATCCCTATTGGTATAAAGAAATCCACCTCCAATAAGATTTAAAGAAATATCTCCTGCAAAAAGATATGCCGCTCCTTCATCTGAATTGTTTAGATTGAAACGTTCTTCAATTAATTTTTCTGGTAGCTTTACAATGACTTTTACTCCTTGATATAATTCATTTGGAGAGAATTTTTCTCTTGCATTTACTATTTCTGCAATTTCAGAGTTTACACCATCAGCAGCAATTACTGCTCTTGTTTCAAATTCTGCAAGTTCATCAGTTTCTACTATAATTTTTGATCTATTTTCATCCCATCTTAAAGATCTTACATGTACTCCATTAATGATCCCGCCACCATGTTTTTCTGCCGACTCTTGGGCTTCTTTTGCAAACCATGAATTTAATTTATTTAAAAGTACGGAACATCCAAAATTTGTTTGGTAATCGTGCGCTTCAGTTAAATCTATAGAAAAGACTTTATCTTTTGAAGTAGTATTCAAAATATATTTAGTAATTTGTCTTTCGTATGGTGATTCTGTAAGAAATCTTTCTCCGTAAATGTCCTCAACATTGTATACTTTTCCATTATTTGGTTTTTTAGAATATAAAATACCTCCTGAAACATTCTTAGAACCAATCTCTTTTCCAGCCTCCAATAAAACAGCTTGTTTATCTAAACTAGAAAGATGTTTTAAGGCAGCTAATCCAGCTGAGCCGCCTCCAACTATAGTTACTTCACAATTTTCCATATGGATTCACTTTAATTTCTTCTTCTTCTTTTGTTTTTCCAAATTGTTTTTCTAATTCTTCTAGAAGAATAGGGATCACATCTTCCATTCGTCCTTTAATTAAGATATCACATACATCTTTAATTGGTGAATTTTCATCTGGATTTATAGCAACAATAAAGTCTGATTCTTTCATTCCTTCTAAATGCTGTATAGCGCCACTAATTCCAACTGCGATATAAATTTTAGGAGTGACTTTTATACCGCTTGTTCCAATAACTCTATTAGGAGTTATATATAATGAATCATATTTTTCATTTAATTGAAAAATTTTCTTTGATATTGGTAAGGATATTCCTATTTCTGCATTCAAGAATTTGGCTAATTTTTCTATAAGTTTAATATTCTCTTGTGGATTTTCTTTTATTCCTCTTCCAAAACTAACAATAACTTTATAATTTTCAAACTGAAAGGGATTCTTAACAAGTTCTTGTTTCAAAACTTTTATTTTTAGATCATCTTGATCAAACCTAGGTTTATACTCAATTATTGTTCCAGTTCTTTTTGTATCTTTTATAATTGGCTGAAAAGCTCCAGGAATAATACTGCATGCCTGCGGATGGAATTCTTTTTCGATTTCAGGATTTTTGTTATCAAGACATAAGATAGTTGTCCAAAGAAATCCAGAAAAATCAGGCCTATACATTTCAAGAATTTTTTGGTAGCTAATGGTTTTTCCATTTGTTTTATGTTGATGTTTTATTTCTAAATCACTTATTACCAATTTATTTATATCTGAAGCTAGACCTGAATCTAATTCTGCTAATACTGTTGCTGATAAATGTCTACCTATACTATCTGCTAAAAAGAACATATATCTTGGTTTTGTAAATTCAGATACATACTCTGGTGAAATTTCCTTAAGGGAGTTAGAATCAGTTGCTATTTGAGAGATTATTTTAGTATAAATTTTGTTAATTGGATATTTTAAATTTGGATCATCAGCATATATCACGGCATCAGCACCATAAAATATAAGTTCTTGGGATAAATCCTTTATACCATCTCCTAAAAGAATAGCAATAACTTTTTCATTTGAATTGTATGTCATATTAAAATGATCCATTAGGCGTCTTGCTTCTCCTAACATTTCAAGACTTGCTGGAACAATATTTTTATTAATTGATTCAATTATTACAAATAAGTGTCTATATTTTTCTTTTATATTTGTCTTGTGATTATTTCTTAATTTACTTAACATAATCATATCAGTATCACCTTTTATTTTTGTATTAATTGTAAGAGTCTAGTTACTGCATTTGCTATCCCTTCACGATTTGTTCCTTCTATTACTTCAGCACTTCTATTTGTTCTAGCTTTTGGAATCTTTTCAACCTTATGAACAATTGTTGGAGATCCCGGCAACCCAACAAGTTTGGGATCTAATTCTAGATCCTCATGATTTAGAACTTTTAGATAAGTTTTATAATTTTCGGCTCTATGTTTTGCTTCCTTATAATATTTGGAAGAGGTCAATCTAAGAGATAGAGTATTGAATACTGGTTTGTACAAGGGATCTATTGCAATAAAGACTGGAAGAGGCGCTTGAATTTCTTCTATTACATCATAAAGACCTGGTAAAGCAATAATTCTTTTTGCAATAACAAATCTGTTTTCTAGATCTATATCAAAATCAATTACATTGCCTAAAAAAGTAAATCCTAATTTCCATGCCGTCTGGGGACCTGTTTGTCCAGTTTCTCCATCAGATGCACGGTGACCCGAAAATATAATGTCCATTTGTTTACCAGTATTCATCTTCTTTATTCCATTTTTCAATACCTCTGCTGTGGCTAAAGTGTCAGCACTTGCAAATAGACGGTCACTATATAGATACAGATCATCAGCATCGCAAAGTTCTTGAGCTTCCTTTAGGGCAATTTCTGCCATTGGAGGACCCATAGTACAGACTGAGATATGACCCCTATATCTCACTTTGGTATAAAATGCAGCCATTGATGCAATGGCACTATGAGCTCCCAATTTACTCTTTGTTTCTGCCCTATTTAGAGTTCCATCAGGGTTATAACTAACACTACCTTCTGAGAAATCCGGCTCTAGTTTTACTATTACTGCAATATTAAGTGTCAAGGCATTTTCTTTATACTTTCTCATTTAAATCAGTTAAGCAATATTAATTGACAAAATCAAGCTCAAACATTAGTAATCATAATGATAACGCAGTTAATCATTATAGGTGATTTCTCACAATTCTCGTTATTTAATTTCATTTTTAGAAAAATTCTTGTAGATAAATTATTAATTAATAATCCCATAATATTATTTAACAACCATCATACTTGTTAAATCTTTAATTCTATAATAAAGTATCATTTTATAAAAAAGAATTATAATATCATTATATTTTTTTCAAATACAATAATTTACCTTAAATTATAGTCCCAGAAATAATTAATATGGATTCAAAAAAGGTAACATTGAGTATCTTAATTTCTATAGTTATTGTAGGTTTAATTGCTATTCCTTTTGGAAATCCAAAGTTTTTTGATAGAGCATTAGCATTGGAAGCATCTTTTATTATTCTCACTTTTTTTATATGGAAAGGATACAATAAGGCAGTATATGCTTGTATACCTATTGCAATGCTGGTAATTATTGGTAATTCCCTTGCTCCCCCCCATGTAAATTTAATGTTGAGTTTTTCTAAACCATTAAATGCAATTGTTTTAATTATAGGTGGATATATACTTCAATTTTTATTGATATTCTTTAGTTTAAAGTATATTATTGAGATACATTCAAAAAAGTTATCTAAAACATTATGAGACAAAATTAATTAAAGTACAATTATACGATCTTATATCCATTAATAGTAATTAGAATATAAATGAATTTACATTGATTATTTGAATATCTTGTTTTATTCATGTCAAAACTAAGAAAATTGATATTAAAATTTACTTTACATTGCAAATTTTCCTAATCTAGAATTATAAAAGAACAATAATATTATAATTACAGATATAGTTGAAGATTGCCAACTATTATAATAACTATTATAGGGATCCTGGCTACTGTTTTTGCAGTATCCAGTAGTATTCCTCAAATAATTAAAGCACTAAAGACAAGAAAAACAGATGATGTATCCATTTGGTTAGTGGTAGTATTAATAATTGGGCTTGGCTTATGGGTAATTTATGGAATAGGTATAAATGATTTACTTATATCTATAGCAAATTCTATTGCTGTATCAATTAATACTTTCTTATTGATTTTAAAAATTAAATATTCAAGAGATCCAATAAGTTAATCTCTATTTTATTATCACGTCTCTAAATTTTAAGAAACTTACAATAGTATTAAAATTACACATAGAAAAATTTTTGCAAGTTCTTATTTAATTAAATGAGTTTAAATTCCTAAATAATTTTAATGATCTCAATTAATAATAAAAATCATAATACAAACAATTGCAACCGCTTAGATCAAATACCTTCTGTTTAATTAAAAGAATGATCCTTTATACTCTATGAATAACAGATTTTTTAAATATAGTATTTTTCTTGCCATAGGGATAGGATTATCCATAACTTTGTTCTTGCTGGAATTTGAAAATAATAATAATTTTCTACTAGCTCAGGAACAAGAAAAATCTATGAATTATATAAATAATAAAAATTTTCACTACAGTTCAACTATTAACAGTCTTACAAATAATTTCAAAAAATCAATATCGATAGATGAGGTCAATGAGATTAAAACAATAAGCAATCATAATGAATACACGTCTGAATTAACTATTCATATTCCAAAAGGATCTTTTCATCCTGCAACTAATAGATCATTTAATCCAGACGAAATTATAATAAATAAAGGACAAACAATAACATGGATAAATGAAGAAAAAACACCTCATACTATCACCAGTAAAGGAAAGTTTCTATTTGATTCATTATTAAAGCAAAATGAAGACTTTACTTATCAATTTGATAAAGTCGGTACTTTTGAATTTGGTTGTACTTTACATCCTTGGATGCATGGAACGATAAATGTGATATAATCCTTTTATTCTATTATTTTATTAATATCTTTAGTTCATTTATTATAACTTTAAATATATGAATAAAAATTCCCAATTATACTAATATTATTTTCAGAAATTTTTTCTTAACCTGTACTGTTTATTTATTTAGGTTTATATAAGAATATTTATTCTTTTTTTCTTTTTATCTATTAAACATTTAGTTCCTAATTTTGAGCACTTTTTATACATTCGCTCTATTATTAGATCAGAGTCACTATCACCTATTGAGATAGTATTAACCTGAAAGTTGTTTATTTTTATAGGAATAAGTTCAATTATGGCATTTCGTAATAGTATATTTTCTTTATTGTTATTAGTATTATTGTTATTTTTTTTAAATTTATAATTTTGATCTATATTCAAATGTAAAAGAAAAATAAAAGATAAATCGTTTCTAAAATTAGGATCGATAGCATAATCATCTATAAAATCCCCACAGTCATACATTATTATATTTTTGTTATTACTGCTGTTATTATTATTATTATTTTTGTCATCATTATAATTGTAAATCTCTATACCTTGAGGCATATGGTTGCTATGTCCCCAATATATATCAGCTCCAAATTCTATTATTTTATGTGCAAAATTTACGTATATTGCCGAAGGTGTTTCTCTAAAATGAGGTCCTATATGAGAAGAAACAATTACTAAATCAGATTGTTTCTTAATTTTCTCAATACATTTCTTAATTCTGTAATAATATTTCTCTGAATCTAATGCTATTGGAATATAATTTATTCCAGCACTATTCTCTGTTGCTTCCCATTGAGGCTCATTATCAGTTAAAGATATTATCCCAATTGTTAAAGTATTTTCGTTCTTATTATTTTCTTCAAAATCATTATGATAATTAGAATTAATTTTACTGGATTTTAGTTTTAATTTCTTTTTCATTAAGGCAGGTTCCAATGCTTCTTCTAAGTTTTTCCCTGCACCAGCATGAGAGATATTATTATTGTTAAGCAATTCAACTGTATCTAATAATGCTTCAACATCATAATCTAATATATGATTATTTGCTAGAGACACATAGTCAATGGCTGCAGAATTCAAAACATTAATAGCATCAGGATTCGCTCGAAAATGAAATACTTTAAAAGTTTTATTCCATTCTTTTCCTCTTGAAGATATTGAACACTCCAAATTGATTAGAGAAAAATCAGCCGCTTTAATAATATCTACAGCATTGCCCCATACATAAGAGAATTCATTATTTGCAAGAACATTATTTACAAGTCTACCTAGCATAACATCACCAGTGAAAAGAATCTGCATAATATTTTATAAGAAAAAAAATATAAAAGAGGTTCTTGGAAATTAAAGGTAATCATAAAGAATTAATTTTAAAATTGTTAGTTAGCCATTTATTTTTGAACTAATATTCACTTCCTAATCTTTCTAGTTGAAAAAGAATATCATCCTTAACTAATCTTCATGTTATCATCTGGAATTTAATTGAATCAATTTTATTTTTATGGAAGCTTACAAAAATAGAGTTCAATTCTTTATCATAAATAAATTTTTTCTGCAAAATATTAAACAATCAATTAAATGCTAAATTTTATTATCGATTTCGTCGTAGATTAGAGTAAAAATTTCATTACTATTCACCTCTGTTTTTGTAAGAAATAAAAAAAATAATAATATAGTTTTTATGCAGCAGTTACCATGATTGGTTTTTCTTCTTTGCTAGATTTATCTTCTTGGAATTTTTCTTTTTCAGGTTTTTTATTAGGTATTGTTTCTTTTTCTGGTATTTCATTCATGAAACACATAGTATTCTATCTTAGCTCTCATTCATTATAAGAGTTAAAGTAAAAATATATAAAGAAAATTCAATTGAATTTACCTTATTCTTTGTTACTTTTATATTTTTTATTATCTCGTCCTTTGATTTAATCTAGATATTATGAAAATCTATGTATTATAATTTTTAAATATAATTCCTTTTTAACTCACTACAATTACAAAAGAGACAATTAGCTTATTGATCTGTAAAATCCAAGAACAAATACAAATTAAGATTTAAAAAATTTACAATATATAAAAACTTTCGACATAAAAATAACAAATTAGTTACATGCATTGATTATTAATTAAGTTTATAATGCAAAAGTGCACTATACAAATTGGTAGGGAGGATTGGGGTGCTAGCCGTACCCCATTCTAGAAATCGGCTTTACGCTAGAATCAGTAACTACTAGGTAAATCCTTGGATAAGGATTACCTGCCTGTATTGTTGAGATGAAGCTACGCCGAACCGGATGGTTATGAGCAGCGAGCTATACGAAGGTATGGTCTTGACTGTGAATCCTCGAAATGGGTGAGGTCCGGGAGGGAGCAACCCTAAGGTGACATAGCCATGCTAGTTCGTCTACGTGGCTGATTATACAATACTGGAGAAGGGGATCTTTATCCAAGGTGGAACTAGTAGAGCTACCTTAAGATTATTCTTTAATATAAGATTTAAACAAAACTTTTATTTTGCTTATTCTTACTAAGAATTATTAAATTCTTTCAAATCTATATTTTTATATATTCTAAATCATCCTATAATGGTCTGAACTTCATATCTAACTTGGAAAAACAATAATAATAATAATTCTTAGGCTATAATAAAATAAATAAAATATTTTAATGAACTAATAAAAAAATGAATCTTTATTCAATGTTTCAGTTGTAATTCCAGTTTCATAATTCTTTAATACAGTTCCTTTTATATCCAATGCAATCTCTTGATTATCAAAAAGTATTTGATCGTTAGTAATTGTTATAGAGCGTCCATTATAGAACAAACCATCTCCATTTATAATAATTTCATTGTCTTGTATCGTTAATTCAAATATTATATTCTGTTTTGGATTTTGTATACTCAAATGTTTTGATTTATAACTTATTTGCCAATCTCTACTTTTTTCTGCAGTCCAATGATTTTTAAGTACTATTGCAATTAAATCATTAAGTTTGTTAAAAAAATTAATGTCTAGAAAGATATAGCTTTTACCTGCGTATTCTTCTTTCTTTATTGATATAATATCAAAATCATCTACAACAAGAATTCTTGAAATATTTACAAATGTACATTTACCTACTTTTACAATCAAATCATCAAGTTCATGGTGCTGTTCTATAGTAAAGGCATCTTCTTCATGAACTTTATTATATGGATTTATTTTTGCATTACGTAAAAATAATTCAGAAATTTGCCCATCGGTATATTTTATATAATCTGA
>DATFBJ010000311.1:0-3303 GCA_035253885.1 Nitrososphaeraceae archaeon | reverse complement strand
TATAGAATAGATAAAATTATTGAATTAGTTGTATAATTGTAAAAAAAGATAATAGAAATAAATTTTCGGATTTCCTATTTTTGAAATATCAGCTATAATAATTAATTAATTATGCGTAATTACCTTTTATAGAAGATTTTGCTCCACATGCCTCACACAATAAAAAACCAAGTTTTTTATTTTTTTCTGTTCTTGTATCAGGACTACCACAAACGGGGCATATAACATAATCTTTTACATATCTATCAATTAATGCACCAAATGATGAACGTACTTTACGTCCTAAAAAAATAACTCTATCGCCGTTAATATAACCAGCAGAAGCAAGCTCCTTATTAAGATATAGTAATAATTTTTCAGGATCACGACGTAACGCTTTTGAAAAATCCATAAAATTTCTAAATATTGTTCTCTGACCAACCCAAATTATTTGTGGAACAGGTAATTCCAATCTAGAGATTTCTTTTTTAGCCGTTGTTCCTAATTTGTTATGAAGTCTATCAAGCAATACTTCATAATCCGCTTTAGTTTGATGTTTCAATATAATCAATTAATAATTTTTTTCTTATTAATGTATCTTATGGCAGATATTATAAAAGGAAGAGAATTTTGTAAAGATAACCAAATGATAATGATGATGATTTATTATAACACAATATGATTACTAAAAATTAATATTATATTTTTAGATCTAAAAATAATTGTACTGTAATAACCATCATATCGTTCTATGAACATTATATAACTAATTATTAATGTATAAATTGTTAAATCTTTTTTCTTTTTGTTTAAGTAGATCATGTGATAGAAAAAAATTAATATATAAAATAAGTTTTATTTATCATATTCATTTAACCATTGAAAAAATGGACGAATGGTATTATTATCCGGTAGCTGTGAAGAGTCAGATACATTATAACATAACATAAGCATTCTTTGCTCAAGCTTGTTGATTAGATTAGATGGAACTTCTGTTTTTTTTAGGGGTTGTTTAAATAGTTCAAAAAAATAATCTTGTTTATAATACGCAATATGCTGTTCAAAACAGTTGGAGAGAATTGTTGGATCTCGTGTTATTCTATAAATAAGATGTTTAGAAGATGATCCTTGTTCTTCTATGCTAATTTGTAATATTCTCTTGTTATACTCTTCTCTGATAAAATCAGAATTAAGTTTATTTTTTCCATATTCACGACAGATCTTGATATTTCTAGCCCGTTGTTCCATAGTTCTCTTTGCTATATCTTTAACAGATAAAATTTCTAAATCACTAATTACTTTATTATCTTTTCCAAACAAATAAAATATTGCTGTAATCTCATCTTTATTAATAAAAGGAAATTCGATTTTTTTTTCAAGAAATTGCGTTATTCTAGAATCAATATCTACTGGCATAAACATTCCCATATAGGAATCAGTTACTACAACCATTATTATTGTCACCTAAGAAGATATAATATTTCATGTAATAGATTATTAACTAACTATTTATCAATACATAATAAAAAGCGTATGTAAAAAACTAAAATGACCTATACTTCAAAAAAACTGTGTATATTTATTACAATTAAAATAAAAAAAAAGATTTAGTGAGCATGTGGTGGTGGAGCGCCACTTTTTGCAAGTGCTTCACTGTATGTTCCTGATGCCTTTTCATGATATTCTAATGATGATTGATCTACCTTGATTGCTTGAGGTGGACAAACTGAAACGCAAGCCATACACCAGATACAATCATGTTCTCTTATAGGATCTGCTTTATCCGTATAGTCTTTTCTCTCTTCCTTTACTGTAGAGCCAGTTCCTTCATATGTTTCGTTATGTGCATCTTGTGGAGGAACGTCCTTTTCTGTTCTATACCATTGAAATACCTGAACTGGACATGCTTCAATACATGCACCATCTGCTACACAAGAGTCCCAATCAACGGCTACCATGGTACCACTTACACCTAGTGGTACTTGTTCTTCACCTCTTGTAGCATATGCTGCTTTTACTTCTTCATTTTCGGATGCTTCACCTTGTTTACCTGGTCCCCATCTATAGTGAAAATGTTCAGCATCAGAAAGTTGGATTTTACCAATTACTTGATGATTTTTTGGAAAGTCTGGATCTATTGGCATTTATATCTATTTTTATCCATGACCATATATTATATAAATGATATGTGAAATAAAAACAGGTTTTTATAATTTAGAACTATAACATAGTTGATAATACCCTTAGTATAGAATAAGGTGATATTATTTTTATTTTTTATGTAATATATTTAAAAAAAGAAATAAAAAAATTTTTGGAGACTAGACTAGTCATTGAATCCTTTTTCTGCATGCTGAGTTATATCCAAGCCTGCTTCTTCTTCTTCTTCTGATACTCTTAGACCAATAATCTTGTCTATTATCTTGAAGATTGCTGCTGATACACCAAATGCAAAGGCTGCAGCTACGGCAATTCCAAATGCCTGTATACCCAATTGTGCTGGATTTCCATGCAACCACCCGACAGGTCCATTCTCCATTACTAGAGGACTAGCAGCTACTCCTATTGTTAAAGCACCCAATATACCTGTTACACCGTGAACAGAACTAACATCTAATGCATCGTCTATCTTTAATTTTTCTTTAAACAATACTATACCATAGTATGAGCCAAACCCTAGGATTATACCCAGGATAAAAGCGCTTTCTCCAGTAATGTAACCAGCAGTAGGCGTAATTCCAGCAAGTCCAGAGATTGCACCGTTTATGACAGCTGCTACAGAAGGTTTTCCTGAACGTTTCCATGACAGAAATAGCCATACCAACGTACATGTTGAAGCACCTATTTGCGATGTCAAAAGAGCATTTCCTGCAACGCCACTAGCAGCTAATGCACTACCAGCATTAAATCCAAACCATCCCAACCATAACATAGTAGCTCCAATGACAGCTAATGGTAGATTGTGTGGTATCATTATCTGTGGTCCAAAATTCTTTCTCCTTCCAAGTACCAGTCCAGCAGCTAGAGATGCCATACCTGCACTAGTATGTATTACTATACCACCAGCAAAGTCCCATACTCCAAGCTGCGCTAACCATCCACCTCCCCAGATCCAATGAGCTAATGGGAAGTAAACGAACAGACTCCAAGCTATAGCGAATATGAAAAAGGAACTATATTTCAGTCTTTCCGCAAATGCACCAGAAATCAATAGAGGAGTAATAACAGCGAACATCATCTGATATGTTGCAAAAGTCACTCCAGGAAATGTAACATTTATTCCAAATCCTTCATGTATTCCTACCCCATTGTAGAATATATGAT
>DATFBJ010000310.1:0-3101 GCA_035253885.1 Nitrososphaeraceae archaeon | reverse complement strand
ATATACTAATATATCTATATCCCAGAGATATTTTTTTTTTTTATTTATATTGAGTACATTTCCAGATGTTATATATACAAATAAGAACAAAAGTCAAAAATTAACTCAAAAAGATTTGTAAAGATAACTTTAAGGTTATTTTAAGGGTTAATATTAAGTTGAATTATTAATAAATTTATTTTGCTGATCAATCTTTTTATCATTTTAAATTTATTCTATCTTATGGATTTTCAGGAATTTAAGAACAAAAAGCAAGAACATCTCTTTGGGGGAGGAATAGAAAAGCAGAAACAACGTAAACAACAGGGAAAAATGAATGCATTTGAAAGAATGTATTTACTATTTGATTCTAAATCATTCGTAGAAATAGATCCTTTTGTAACTCATGAATGTTTTGACTTTGGGATGGAAAAGAAAAAGATTTTAGGTGATGGAGTTGTTACAGGGTATGGATTAATTAATAATAGATTGGCTTATGCTTTTTCTCATGATTTTACTGTCTTTGGTGGTTCATTAAGTTTGTCATTTGCTCATAAAGTCTGTAAAATCATGGATCTAGCCTTAAAACAAGGAGTACCAATAATAGGAATAAATGACTCTGGTGGAGCTCGTATACAAGAAGGGGTTGCAAGTCTTGCAGGATATGCCGAAATTTTTCATAGAAATGTCAAAGCTTCTGGAGTTGTTCCACAAATATCTTTAATTATGGGTCCATGTGCTGGTGGTGCTGTTTATTCTCCTGCAATAACAGATTTTATAATAATGACTAAATCTTCATTTATGTTTGTAACTGGACCTGAAGTTGTTAAAGAGGTAACTAACGAAAATGTAAGTTTCGATGATTTAGGTGGAGCTCAAATTCACAATGAAAAGAGTGGCGTTGCACATTTTTTAGCAGAAGATGAACAAGAATGTTTTAGAATACTACATACACTTTTATCATTTATCCCTTCTAACAACATGGAAACTCCACCCAGAATAGATACAAAAGATGATCCTCTAAGGGAAAATGATGAATTGAATTTTATTCTTCCATCTAGTCACACTAAACCATATGATATGGAATCACTTATACGAAAAGTTATAGACAATGGTGATTTCCTAGAAGTCCAAAAATATTGGGCAAGAAATATAATAATAGGTTTTGCAAGACTGGATGGAAATTCAATAGGGATAGTAGCTAATAATCCTGAAGTACTAGCAGGAGTTTTAGATATCAATTCCTGTGACAAGGCAACTAGATTTGTAAGATTCTGTGATTGTTTTAATATTCCATTAGTTGCCCTAGTAGATGTGCCTGGCTATCTTCCTGGCACAGATCAGGAATGGGGTGGAATTATCAGACACGGAGCAAAACTTCTTTATGCATTTTCAGAGGCAACTGTACCAAAACTCACTGTAATTATCAGGAAAGCATATGGTGGTGCCTATTGTGTAATGAATAGCAAGCACATAGGAGCTGACTATAATTTTGCATGGCCTAGCTCGGAAATTGCAGTTATGGGACCTGAAGGTGCATGTAATATAATATTCAAAACTGAAATTGCTAATTCATTAAAACCTAACAAAAAAAAAATAGAATTAGTACAACACTATAGAGCAAAATTCTCAAATCCTTACGTTGCAGCGTCAAAAGGATATATAGATGATGTTATAGAACCAATGGAGACAAGAAAGAGATTAATTTCTGCTCTTCATTCTATATATAGAAAAAGAGAAGAAGGTCCAAGAAGAAAACATGGCAATATTCCCATGTAGCTTTCATCCTTTTTTAATTTTAAGAAAATGGTAAAAAATTATCAATTTTTAACTATATTTTACTAATATTCTTATAGAACCATGTTTCTTCTAATTATCACTTAGTAGAGAAGAAAATATAGTTTCATGGACAATTTTAACAAATTTGAGTATTGAGATAGGTTTTTTAATGAATCTGATTTGAGAAATACATTCGAATTCATAACAGGATGATAAAATAATAACTTTTAAATTTTGATTAATTTCTAAAAGCTTCATTGCCAATAGTAGACCATTCATATGTGGCATTTTGTAATCAGTAATTAGCAATGAATATTTATCTGGATTTTCTTTGATATGCTCATATGCCAAAATTGGGTCAGTGAAACTACAAACATCATAATTACTCTTTCTTAAAGCCTCACTAAATAGATCTGCCAAATCTGATTCATCATCTACAACTGCTATGGACTCTAACATGAGTAGTTTATTCAATACAATTTTTACTTAAATATAATATGTGTACAGTGCATTACTGTGCAATCATATTGCATTGTTATAGTATTTTAGTATATTTAGAATTATAGAATTATTATATTGAAGCATAAGAAAACAGAAAATTATATCATAAAAAATTATTACTTTATTGTTCAAATTATTGAAGCATTTTAGAGAGCGCAATATATTTAGAATAAGAAGTTTATAGCCTAATTTTAGTTTCATGATAAATACTAATATTTAAATGGATTATTCTAAATGTAGACTTCTTCAATGACACAATTTTCAGTTATATAAAATTTAGCTTCAACATGTGCAATTTTATAAAAAATAAGAGTTAAAAGCTCCTTTGCAAAAAGTGACCAATATTCTCCTAAATCATGTTGTATTACAAAAATATGTTTTCTTTCAGATTCTATCCTATGATCAGAAATTATGCCAGAAACTTTCATATATTCCTCTAATACTGAAAGCACAGACCAAAAGTCAATTTTTTTTTTCATGACTATTACACAATCTTTAATGTTAGAAAATACGATTTCCGCTGCATATTTTGTCAATTTTTATCTAAATGTCTGGATAGGATTACCATTAGATTCTACTAATATCATTGTTTCATGGATTAATGAAGATAGTAATATTTTTGGAACAGGTATTAATCCTAGTTTGTGTTCATATCGGCCCCATTCAATATATTCTTTTAAAATCTTATTTACAAGAACATTTAAAGAAATTTCATTTTGATTAGCATCACGTTGTAATTCAGCTAGTACAAAAGAATCTAATCGAAAAGTTGTGCTTTTGCTTTTTTGCGATGAAATAAAATTTTTATGATTTAAATCACTCACATTCTAATATTATAGAAT
>DATFBJ010000309.1:0-3018 GCA_035253885.1 Nitrososphaeraceae archaeon | reverse complement strand
ATATTGCAGCTAAAAACATAGAAGATCAAAGAATAGGTTTATCCTATTTAGAAAAATCATCAAGATATGTTTCTTTTGATAAGAAAATTAATGGTCAATATAAATATTTTAAAGAAAGAAAAATAATGAATTCTAATCATGCAGATATATATTTAGAAATATGTAACTATGCATTTGATATTTATTCTAAAAATCTAGAAGCTATGCAAAAATTTATTATGGAAAGAGAACCTATAGATAATTTTCAATTTTATGATTCTATTTCTAAACAAGATGTATATTTTAATAATTTAAAAGAATCTGATGATATAAAGTCTGCACAAAGAGTATATAAGAGTACTATAAAAGCTAAAGCTTTAGATCTTTTACGCGGGCTTTTACCAGCATCTACTCTTACTAATTTAGGTATTACTGGTAATGGTAGAGCTTTTGAATATCTTTTAACAAGATTATCTGCTTCAAATTTAAGTGAAATGAATGTGTTATCTGATCAATTATATGAAGAGCTTAATTTGATAATTCCATCATTTGTCTTTAGAGCAAAAAATCAATATGGAATATCTATGCAAAATTATTTAAAAAATACAAAGGATATTATTCTCAAAATGGCTAAAGAATATCTATCACATATTACAATCGATTCCAACAATCTTAATTATTTAAATCTAATTTTTTATGAAGATAACGTTGAAGCAGAAGTAAAAATTGCATCATCTATTCTATTCGAACAAGCAACAGGACATACACTTACAAAAATAACAGAATATGTACGATCTTTACCAATAGAAGATAGACACAAAATAATTAAGGCATATACAAGTTTACGAACAAATAGAAGACAACGTCCTGGTAGAGCTTATGAAATGATTGAATATACATTTGAAATGCTTACTAATTTTGGAATGTTTCGGGATCTACATCGACATAGACTATTAACTTTGGAAAGACAATTGCTTTCTACTAGACATGGATATGATGTGCCTAAAGAAATTTCTGATCTTGGAATTTTAAATGATTTCAAAGATTGTATGTATAAATGTAATGAGGTATTTGAAATTCTTGTCAAGGATTATCCTGAAGAAGCTCAATATGTTGTTAATTTTGCATATAGATATCCTTTTTTTATTAAATTGAATCTTAGAGAAGCGACGCATATGATTGAATTGAGAACTGTACCACAAGGTCATCCTGATTATCGTTATATCTGTCAAGAAATTTTTAAAAAAATAAGAGATGTTCATCCTCTTTTATCCAAAGGAATAAAATTTGTTGATCTTAATGATTATAACTTAGAAAGATTATCAAGTGAAAAAAATATAGAAAAGAAAAAAAGAGAAATCAGATAGGTAATAAATATAAAATTTATATTTGTTTATTTTAAATTTGTAACCATTAATAAGTCATTTCTTACTTATTATTTAAACCATTGCTCCAAGGATTGACTTCTCTTCTCTTGACTTTTTTTTACTCTTTCTAATGATGATTCTACACGTTCCCGTGAAAAATCCATTGCATCACATAGAAAACCTATGATTTCATTATAATTGGGATTATCAAATTCTATATTGTTTATAGGAATATTTTCTGGATTAAGAAATATTTCTCTTATTTGCTGATATGGGATATCATTTAAATTTTCTTTTATTTTTTCAATATTTTCCAATTTGCCATTCTCTTTTATTAGTTTAAGTGCAGTTTTAGGACCTATGCCTGGAAAACCACCTGGATTAAAATCTGTTCCAATTAATATACCTATATCTACTAATTGTTCAAGTGTTAATTTTGTAGATTCTAATATCTGTGATTGATGTATAATTTCTGGTTCTATACTTACATATTTATTTATGTTAGGAATTTTTCTTTTTCCACTTATTGTTAGATTACGAATAAGTCTTTTAGCTCCGAAAAGTAAAGAATCATAATCCTGACTTGCACAGGCATATGCCATCTCATCTTTAGTTAAAACTGATGCAGTTGCCTCTCCCTCTGAGGGAGCTTGAATAACAGGAATTCCTAACAATTTTAAAATTTTTTTAGATTGCTCAATAATTTTATCTGTTAAAATTACTGTACCTTGACTATATTTTTTAGCATCTTCCAATCTACCCTCTTCTAATGCTTCTTGATATTTTTGTATAGCTTCTTGTTTCAATTCCTTTCTTTTTTCTATCTCCTTAAATTTTAGTGAATGAGGTTTTCCATCAAAAATATATACCAATTTTATGTTCTCAGTTAAGAAATTAATATTTCTATAAAATAAGCCACTTAGGTGACTTGTTATTTCACCTTTGTTATTAGTAAGAGATTCCCCTGTAGGACCGCGAATTATTGCTAAAAATTGATAAATCGTATTATATGCATCTACTGCAATTATTTTATCTGATAAATCAGATGATTTTATTGGACAGGTAGTTAAAATTGGTTTTAAATCTATTCCCATTTGTTAAAATATTATTTAATGTACCTTTTATTTTTTCAGGTCTAAACTAATAATAATAATAATAGGAATTAGATTATCATTATTACATTGAAATAATCATCATCATAGTAGATTATTATAGATCTGTATAATAGTGAGAATATATATTTTAAAATAGATACATTATGAATACAGAAGGAAAGTCTCTTATTTTCTTCAGATCTCTTATCGTGATCCTTTTCTTTTCAATGTTTTCTCTTGCTCCAACAGTAACAGCTCAAAATTCTAATTCAACAACAGAATCACATTTAGTCGGAACTTGTCAAGCATTTACAAAACTACAAAATGAAAAACTTGATCTTGAAAAAAAATTGAATGAAACTAAACAAAATTTTCTACCCAATCTAATACTTGAAAAATCTTTAACTTTAAAATTAGATGATATTAATTCTAAGCTTGCATTATTTGCTAATGATAATGAATTTACAAAACTACAAAATGAAAAACTTGATCTTGAAAAAAAATTGAATGAAACTAAACAAAATTTTCTACCCAATCTAATACTTGAAAAATCTTTAACTTTAAAATTAGATGATATT
>DATFBJ010000308.1:0-2023 GCA_035253885.1 Nitrososphaeraceae archaeon | reverse complement strand
TGAAATTTCGGATCATATGTAAAATTAGTCTCATTATCCCATTTCTAATCTCGAAACGAATTCTAAAAATCCTATCGATAAAATCTGAATAAAAGATTTGAGTAAAATTTAAAAATTTCAAAAGTTTACAAAAAAAAAAATTCTTACATGTGAAATTTTAGACGCAATAACCAAATTTATTATTTGTTTTCATGATTTTCTCTTTTACTTCTATATGTAGGTAAATTTTCTACTAGTTTAGATTATCAGGTTAATCTTATTTCTGCATTGGTTTGAAGTTCCGATTCTTTCTAACTTTATCTGATCAAAACGTGATTTTTATATTGTTTTCTATTGTAAAAAGCTGATCAATGTCGAATCAAAATTTTGATATTATTTGATCTTAGTAATTATTAGAAAAATCTACCGATTAAACGATATGATATTTTTTTCGTATTATACGCGATTCAAGGCCACTTTATATTTAATTATGTAGGTCATAATTTTATAGTAGTAAATATGAAGGTTTAAGTTGTGTATATGCATGTAAATTTATGCATCTGCAACATTTATGTATTATATCGATAAAACTTCATTGTATGGTATTAAAATTTAACAAGTATGGTAAATATGTTTTAAAGCGTAATTTCAGCATTTTAGTCAAAAAATTCAACTTCATTGACCAAGTGTACAATTATACCAGAGAATCGGGTAATTATCGGTAATTTATCGACCAGTTGATGTATCGGGCACCTTTTTTTAGTAATTTTCATATAGTGAATTTGCCGATCATCACGTGACCGTAAAATGATTATTGAAAAAATTTCTAAAAAAGAAGAGTCGATGCATCGAGGGGTCAATAAATTACTTTTTTCTTTTTAGTATTGTAAATTTTCTAGAATTAAATCTACGCATTTTATGCAAGTTTCTTTTTAGTATTGTAAATTTTCTAGAATTAAATCTGTGCATTTTTATGCAAGTTTTAGTTTTTCTAAATTAATTAAACTTGCATAACAATTAAAAAATAATTGACATAATTATTTTGCACGTCACGTGATAGTGTATTTATATATGCTGCGCCACTCAACCTGTCAGATTTCAGACATGCAATTATTTTTATAGATTACGCAAACAAGATCCAAGATTATGTTCTTAAAACTTTTAAATTATAGATCGAAATTATTAAGAATAAAAGAAAAAAGAATATTCCTTTTCCTTAAAACTTTTAAATTCTACAGACTGGCAGATCGAAATCATTCAAGGATAAATTATAACAAAAGATTATATTAGAACTCACATATTGATTGTTAATTAATATGAATAAAAGAAAGAATCTTAAAACGTAATTATTTTAAATCATACAGACTGACAGATTATAATTATTAAGAATAATTTTTTAAGTGTTTTTGTAAAAATATAAATATGAGTGTAAATCTACAAAGTTTGCTCTCAAAAAATCAAACATTTAAAAATCGTATACATTAAAAAAATTGCAAAATGGCATTTTGGACCTTTAATATGACACAAAATTTAATTGAACTTCACGCTGAATATCAAGATGATTTCGAAAATTCGGCGAATCGAGACCACATTGACATTTGGAACAGAATTGCCATCCGAATTTCTTTCCGTGACCAGACTTTGGTTACTGCACGTCAGTGCCAAATCAAATGGCGTGCTTTAAGAAGAAGATATGACAATGTTTGTAGGATTTTAAGTGGAAACAGAGAGGGCTTTCCAATACAAAGTCCTAATTTGTTCGATATTGAATTTTTCGAGATGATGTCAGATGAATTTTGGCTTCCCAGAAGTAATAAATCTATTAATTTAACTTAAATTTATTATTTATGATTTAAATATATATTATTTTTACTTAAATATACATTATCTTTATTATTTCAGATTTTATTAGACAGGCTTATCAAAGACAACGTGTTGACAGACGTCGATACGAGTATCGAGAACGTAGTTGTTCTCGAAGTGAAATAAGAGAACGAAGTGAAAGAAGAGAGGAAAGATATAGAAGAGATAGAAGAGATAGAAG